>JADGHC010000157.1 GCA_019689655.1 Microbispora sp. | reverse complement strand
CCCGCCGGGAGCACGCGCGGAGTGCCGGGCTCCTGGCCTCGCCGTCCAGTGACTCATGCGGCCGGCGGCGGTATCTTTCCCGGGTCATCCTCAGTGACGGGGGGAGGTTCCGTGAGCGACGGCCGTACCGCAGAGATCATGATCGCCGAGGCCAAGAAGGCCTTCTGGGTCATGGTCGGCTTCCTGGCGCTGATCTGGATCCTGCAGGTCATCAACTGGGCCACGGGCTACTCGCTCAGCTACAACTACGGCATCAGGCCCTGGAGCCCCGAGCGGCTGCCCGACATCGTCTCCGCGCCACTCCTCCACTGGAGCTGGGCCCACGTCGAGGGCAACTCCGGACCGCTGTTCATCTTCGGGTTCCTCGCGGCCTACCGGGGCGTGCGGCGCTTCCTCGGCGTGAGCGCGCTCATCGCGGTCACCAGCGGGCTCGGCTCGTGGTTCACCGCCGACGCCTCCACCGTCGGCGCGGGCGCGAGCGGGCTGGTGTTCGGCTACTTCGGTTACGTGCTCGTACGCGGGGCCTTCGACCGGCACCTGATCGACATCGTGATCGGCCTGGTCATGGGCCTGTGCTTCGCCTACCAGTTCGCCGGGCTGCTGCCGGCCGAGGGCATCGGCTGGCAGGCCCACGTGTTCGGGTTCGCCGGCGGCATCCTCGGCGGCTACCTGTTCCGCGACCGCCGCCTGCCGGGGAAGGGCGGCGGGGCCGCCGCGAAGGACACCGGGGCGAGCACCCCCGGCTCCCACTCCGCCCTGCTCAAAGAGATCGAAGACCTCGGCCTGTGAGGCCCCGCCGCGGGGCCACCCGGCGGTCAGGGCTCGGCGTGGCCGGGCGGGTGGAAGGGGATGCGGGCCGACAGGGAGAAGCCGCCCTCGGCGGTCGGGCCGTACGTGAGCCGCCCGCCCACCAGCGCGACCCGCTCACGCAGGCCGGGCAGCCCGTATCCGCCCCCCGCGCCGGCGGGCACCCGGACCGGCACGGCCCCGCTCGTGCCGCTGTTGACCACCGACACGTTCAGCATGTCGCCGCGGGCCTCGCAGACCACCTGCACCTCGGCCCCCGGCGCGTGTTTGCGCACGTTGTTGAGGCCCTCCTGGACGACGCGGTAGCAGGCGTGGCCGGCCTGCCGCGACAGCGACTCCCCCGGCACGTCGTAGTGCAGGGAGACGCGCAGGCCGGTGGCCCGGCACTCCTCGACCAGGCGCGGTATCCCCTCCACGCTCTCCGCCGAGGGCGGCAGGTCCTTGCGCCGCAGCGCCGTGAGCAGCTCGCGCAGCTCGGTCAGCGCCCGCACGCCCTTGTCCTCGATGTTCCGCGCCAGCTTGTGGATCTCGCACAGCTCGTCGGCGTCCTGGATGAGACCGGCGTTGAGCACCATCACGGTGACCGCGTGCGTGACCGTGTCGTGCAGCTCACCCGCGATGCGGCGGCGTTCCTGGGCCGCGGCGCGCTCCTCCCGCGCGCGCACGCCCGCCCGCAGCTCGCGGATCATCGCGCGGTAGCGCCACACCCAGGTGCCCACCAGCGCGGGCAGGAAGACCAGCGCGACCGCCTGCGCCAGCACGCCGACGGGCAGCCGGTCGGCGTAGGGGCTGGCCCACTCGGCCAGCGCGTAGGCCACCGCCAAGACGACGGCCGCCCACGGCCAGCGGCGCACGGTGTTGCGCGCCGTCATCAAGTACGCCGCCAGGGTCAGCGGCAGGGTCTGGCCCGCGAGCAGCGCGCAGGCGACGGTGGATGCGATCATCGGCCAGGCCGTACGGCGCCGCACCGTCATGGACGCGGCCGCCGCACCCGCCGCGGCGAGCTGCACCCACAGCGGGGCCGCGACAGACGCCGGCGCCGGGAAGGAGCGGCCGAGGAGCATAGCGGGAACCGTGAAGACGAGCACGGCGACGGCGAGCAGCATGTCGGCCGCCGCCTCCCGGCGCGCGGCAAGCTCGGCCCGCTTCTCCCCCATACCGCTAGTTTGTGGGTTTGACCTGCGGATTCGTGCAGCGCCACGCCCCTTTGACGTAGCTGTGCCACACCTTGCCTTACGTCGGGCAGGTCGAAACAGTCATGCGCCTTGGGCAGGATAAGAGGCGTGAGCGAAAGCAAGAGCCTCCTCCGTCGTCTTCCGTCCGGCCCCGGAGCGGGCGCCGATCCGGACGCGCTTTTCGACGCGTTCGTGTCGTGGAACGCCGATCGGGGGCTCACGCTTTACCCCGCCCAGGAGGAGGCGCTGATCGAGGTCGTCTCCGGCAACAACGTGATCGTGTCCACGCCCACGGGCTCGGGCAAGAGCCTGATCGCCGCCGGGGCGCACTTCGCGGCGCTGGCCAGGGACGAGGTCAGCTTCTACACCGCGCCGATCAAGGCGCTGGTGTCGGAGAAGTTCTTCGACCTGTGCGCGCTGTTCGGCACGGAGAACGTCGGCATGATGACCGGCGACGCCACCGTGAACGCCGACGCGCCGGTCATCTGCTGCACCGCCGAGATCCTCGCCCAGATCGCGCTGCGCGACGGCGCGGACGCCGACGTCGGCACCGTGATCATGGACGAGTTCCACTTCTACGCCGAGCCCGACCGCGGCTGGGCCTGGCAGGTGCCGCTGCTCGAGCTGCCGCAGGCGCAGTTCGTGCTGATGTCGGCCACGCTCGGCGACGTCGAACGCTTCCGGAAAGACCTCACCCGCCGCACCGGCCGCCCCACCGGTGTGATCAAGCACGCCGAGCGCCCGGTGCCGCTGATCTACTCGTACCGGACCACGCCCCTGCACGAGACGCTGGAGGAGCTGCTGTCCGGCCAGCAGGCCCCGGTGTACGTCGTGCACTTCACCCAGGCCGCGGCGATGGAGCGCGCCCAGGCGCTCATGAGCATCAACATGTGCACCAAGGCAGAAAAGGAGGCCATCGCCGACCTCATCGGCGACTTCCGCTTCACCACCCGCTTCGGCCGGGCCCTGTCCCGGCTGGTGCGGCACGGCATCGGCGTGCACCACGCCGGCATGCTGCCCAAGTATCGGCGCCTGGTGGAACGGCTGGCCCAGGCGGGCCTGCTGAAGGTCATCTGCGGCACCGACACGCTCGGTGTGGGGGTCAACATCCCGATCCGCACCGTGCTGTTCACCGCGCTGTCGAAGTTCGACGGCACCAAGGTGCGGCGGCTGCGCGCGCGGGAGTTCCACCAGATCGCCGGGCGGGCCGGCCGGGCCGGCTTCGACACGGTCGGATACGTCGTCTGCCAGGCGCCCGAGCACGTCATCGAGAACGAGCGGGCGCTGGCGAAGATCGGCGACGATCCCAAGCGGCGGCGCGGCTACGCGCGCAAGAAGCCGCCGGAGGGGTTCGTCGGCTGGAGCGAGGAGACGTTCGAGAAGCTCCAGACGGCCGAGCCGGAGCCGCTGACCTCCCGGTTCAAGGTCAGCAACGCCATGCTGCTGTCGGTCATCAACCGGCCCGGCGACTGCTTCCAGGCGATGAAGCGGCTGCTCACCGACAACCACGAGGACCGCAAGGCGCAGCGCCGGCACATCAGCCACGCCATCGCGATCTACCGCTCGCTGCTGGCCGGCGGCATCGTGGAGAGGCTGCCGGAGCCGGACGAGCACGGCCGGATGGCCCGCCTCACCGTCGACCTGCAGGAGGACTTCGCGCTCAACCAGGCGCTGTCCACCTTCGCGCTGGCGACCTTCGAGCTGCTCGACCCCGCCTCCCCGACGTACGCGCTGGACATGGTCTCGATCGTCGAGTCGACGCTGGACGACCCCCGGCAGATCCTGCACGCCCAGCTCAACAAGGCCAGGGCCGAGGCGGTCGCCCAGATGAAGGCCGACGGGATCGAGTACGAGGAGCGGATGGAGCGCCTCGCCGAGATCACCCACCCCATGCCGCTGGCCGACCTGCTCTTCGGGGCGTACGAGACCTACCGGCGCGGGCACCCGTGGGTCGGCGACCACGCGGTGAGCCCCAAGTCGATCGTGCGCGACATGTACGAGCGGGCCATGACCTTCACCGAGTACATCCAGTTCTACGAGCTGTCCCGCTCCGAAGGCACGGTGCTGCGCTACCTGGCCGACGCCTACCGCACGCTGTCGAAGACGGTGCCCGAGCACATGAAGACCGACGACCTGGTGGACCTCATCGAATGGCTCGGCGAGATGGTGCGCCAGGTCGACTCCAGCCTGATCGACGAGTGGGAGAAGCTGGCCAACCCCGCCGCGGCCCTGGAGGCCGGGGAGGAGCTGGAGACCAAGACCCGCCCGGTCACCGCCAACCCCCGCGCGTTCCGGGTGCTCGTCCGCAACGCGATGTTCCGCATGGTGGAGCTGGCCGCGCTGGACCGGGAGGAGGAGCTGACCGAGCTCTACCCGGACGTCGACTGGGGCGCCGCCCTGGACGCCTACTACGAGGAGCACGACGAGATCCTCACCGGCCCGGACGCCCGCGGCCCCGCCCTCCTGCTCATCGAGGAGGACAAGGAGGTGTGGCGGGTGCGTCAGATCATCGACGACCCGGCCGGCAACCACGACTGGGGCATCAGCGCGGAGGTCGACCTGGCCGCCTCGGACGCGGAGGGCCAGGCCGTCCTGCGCGTCATCGGCCTCACCCGGCTGTAGCCGCGTCAGCCGTAGTACTTCGCGGCGCCCTCGTGCAGCGGCACGGGGTCGGTCTTCGGCGCGTCGGCCCGGGTGATCTCCTTGGCCGACACGTGCACCTTCTCCAGTTCGGCCTTGTGCTCGAAGATCAGCCGGGTGAGGTCCTCCGCGAGCTTGGCGTCCATCGACGCGTTCACCACCAGGAGGTTCGGCACGACGATGGTCGGCACGTCGGACGGCGTGCCGTACACCGCCGCGGGGATCGTGCCCTCGCCGTAGACGGGACCGTGGGCGGCGCGCATGGCGGGCAGCACGTCGTTCAGCGGCACGAAGGTCACCTCGTCGCGCATGCTCGTCACCAGGTCGGTGATGCCCGAGGTGGGCAGGCCGCCCGACCACACCAGCGCGTCGAGGGTGCCGTCCTTGAGCCCCTGCACGGTCTCGGGCAGCGACAGCGCCTGACGGCTGACGTCCTTGTCCGGGTCGAGCCCGGCGGCGGCGAGCAGCCGCAGCGCGATCACCTCCGTCCCCGAGTTCGGCGAGCCCGTGGACACCCGCTTGCCGCGCAGGTCGGCGACCGACTTGATCCCGGCGTCGGCCCGGGCGATGACATGCGTGTAGTTGTCGTACAGCCGGGCGAGGGCGCGGATCGGCTGCGGTTCGGTGAAGGCGCCGGTGCCCTCGACCGCGTCGGCGGCGGTGTCCGCGAGCGTGAAGGCGATGTCCGACTGGCCCCTGACCACGCGCTGGATGTTCTCGACCGACGCGCCGGTGGCCTCCGCCGTGGCCCGGTGACCCGGCAGGTGCTTGTCGATCAGCTCGGCCAGCCCGCCGCCCAGCACGTAGTAGACGCCGGTGGTGTTGCCGGTGGCGATCGACAGGCGGGTGCCGCCCCCGGCGGCCGACCGGTCGCCCCCGCAGCCGCCCGCGAGCAGCGCCGCGACCACGGCCGACGCCGCGACAAGCCTCGTGACAAGCCTGGGTCTCACGTGTGGGCCTCCCTCTGCCTGCGTACGAAATGGACGGCCAGCGCCAGGGCCGCGACACCCAGCCCGGCCAGCACGGGCCAGGGCGACAAGACGAGCAGCAGCACCGCGGCCACCGCGCACAGTCCCCGCTCGATCAGCCCCGCCGGGCCGGCGATCCAGCCGCCGGTCGCCGCCGCGAGGACCGCCACGGCCAGCGCGGACACGGCCGCGGCGAGCAGCACCTCGCCCATACGGCCCAGGGCCCGCACGGCCCCGCCGGACGGCGTGAGCACGAACGCGAACGGCACGAGGAACGCCGGGAGGGTGTACTTCCAGGTGGCCCACATCGTGCGGTGCGCGTTCCCGCCCGTGATCGCCGAGGCGGCGAAGGCCGACAACGCCGTCGGCGGGCTCACCTCGGACAGCACGGCGTAGTAGAAGATGAACATGTACGCCTCGGCGGGGGTGACGCCGAGGGTGAGCAGCGCCGGGCCGATGATCACGGCGGCGATGACGAAGGACGCGGTGACCGGCACGGCCAGCCCGAGCAGCAGCACGGCCAGCGCGCAGGCCACGGCGGTGGCCGCGAGGTTCCCCCCGGACAGGCCGACGATCAGCGAGCCGGCCTTGAGCCCGAGCCCGGTGAGCGTGACCACGGCGACGATCGTCCCCGCCGCCGCGCAGGTGACCGCGACCGGCAGCACGCCCGTGGCCCCGGCGGCCAGGGCCTGTACGGCACGGCGCGGCGTGAGCCGGTTCTCCTTGCCGGGAGTGCGGTCGAGAAACGACAGCGCGAAGGCCAGCAGCGTGGCGTACACGACCGCGCGGAACGGCGACTGGCCGAGCGCCATCAAAATGATGATCACGAACAGCGAGCTGAAGTGGTAGCCGAAGCGCTTGATCAGCGGCCAGGGGCTGCCCGAGTCCACCGGCACCGCCCGCGTGCCGTATCTGCGGGCGTCCATCTCGATGGCGAGGAAGACGCCCAGGTAGTACAGGATGGTCGGGATCGTGGCGTAGACCAGGACGGTCAGGTAGCTCACCCGCAGGTACTCGGCGATGATGAACGCCGCCGCCCCCAGCGTGGGGGGCGACAAGATCGCGCCGATGCCCGCCGCCGCGAGCACTCCCCCGGCCTGCTCGCGCGGATAGCCGGCCCTGCGCAGGATCGGCCAGGCCACGCTGCCCACGCTCACCGTGGTCGCCACGCCGGAACCGCTCACCGTGCCCAGCAGGAACCCGGCGAGCGTGACCGTGCGGCCCGGCGCGGAGCGCGAGCGGCGGAAGGCCGCGAAGGAGACGTCGACGAAGAACCGTCCCGCCCCCGAGTAGTCGAGCACGGCACCGTAGATCGTGAACAGGATGATGTAGGTCGCGGCGACGTCGAGGGGCACGCCGTACACGCCCTCCGTGCCCATCGTGAACGCCGCCACGATCCGGTCGATGTCGTAGCCCCGGTGGCCCAGCTCCCACTCGGCAGGCAGGTAGCCGCCGTAGTAGGCGTACGCGGCGAAGAGCACGCACACGGCGGGCAGGATCCAGCCCACGGTCCGCCGGCACGCCTCCAGGAGCAGCAGCGTGAGCAGCGCGCCCGCCACCACGTCGAGCGGCTCCGGGGCGTACGCCCGGCGGATGAGGTCGTCGAAGACGACGAGCGGATACCCGCAGACGGCCACGGACAGCGCCGCCAGCCCCCAGTCGGCGGGCCCCGGCCGGTCCGGGCCCCCGCGCCGCGCCTTGTAACAGACGAAGACCAGCGGCAGCACCACGGCCAGGAACGCCATCCGGTACTGCAGGACCGGCCCCGGCCGGAAGGTCTGATTGAGGGCGTAGAGCGACAGGCCCATCGCGACGATCGTGACGAGTGCCGCGGTGCGGCCCGAGAGGCGACGCGCGGGCCGCTCCGCGTCGAACTCGGCGATGAGGTTCTCCGCCGACGTCTCCTGCCGGGTCTCGGTCACGCGTCTCCCCCTTGGGATGCGGCAAACCCTTGACCGAAAGGTACGCCGGGACTGACTTTTTGTAGTCACAATCCGGATCACAGAACGATCACGGACGGTGGTGCCGCTCTCACCCCGCCCACCATAAGGGGCGGTCACTCGGGCATGAGGAATTCCAGCCGTTGGAGGATGAAGACGCCGTAGCCGAACGGAGCGGACGCCCGTCCGATCTCGGCATGGAAGTCTTGCGATATCGGTGTTTCGTGCGTCATCGCGAGGCTGATGAAGAACCGCAGGGCGAGTTCCGGCAGTCCCGCGCCCACCAGATCCCCGAGGGCCTGCCGGAGGAACTCCTCGTCGACCGGCTCGTAGAAATCTCTGGTGATCGAGAAACGCCGCACGATCCGTGCCACCGGTTCCGTCACCCCGGGGCGGAATTCCAGTGCTCCTTCGGTGGAGACGTGTACGCCCGCGGCGTCCAGCTTCGGGGTCAGGACCTCGATCATTCGCCGGAACCATTGGCGGCCGTCTCGTCCTTCGACCCTGCTGTCGTGGTAGCCGCCGGCGGCGGAGGTCCACAGCGCCGCGAGCTGGTCGCCGGTCAGGGGTGACTCGGCCAGCAGCGTGGCGTCGTGCACGATCTGCTCGATGACCGGGACGGGGTTTTCGTCCCGCACGAACATGAGGAGTTCGTCGGACGTCGAATGATGCGCCCACCACATCTGGATGAAGTAACACGCCGCGAGCGCGGTGACGCCGAAGTCGTCCGACCTGTCCTCCATGCCGTCACCACTCTCCGGGATCGGGGAACCGGATAGGCCGGGTAAATGTACCAACATTCGAAGCACATATGGACAAATTGTCACCGACAACGTCACTGTGGTTCGGGTGACCTGCAACTCTCCCCGGAACAAACCGTGGTCGCGGTGAAGACGCAGAAGGGTGGTCCGGTGGTACGGCTGACCGCGCTGGTGTGCGCCCTGCTGGTGGTGCTCGCGGGGTGCTCCGGAAAGCAGGAGCCTCCCAAGCCCGCGGCCGGGTTCACCGTCTACGAGGGCGACGTCTACACCTTCGCGTATCCGGAGGGCTGGACCGTCACCCACGACACGGACGAGCGCGGCGCTCCGCTGGTGGAGGTCCATGGACCGACCACCGCGAACGGCACGTACCGCGGGCAGGTCATCGTGTCGCGCACCGACCACTTCGGCGCGGGCATGGACGTCATGAAGGTGCAGGCTCGCGCGCTGAACCAGCTCAGCGGCCGCCGGATCGCAGGCGAGCGCGATGTGGAGGTCCCCGGGGCGGAGCAGGCGTGGCGCCTGGAGACCGCGTACGAGGAGACGACCTCCACCGGCGCCACGGTGCGGGTGCGCAGCATCGACGTCTACGCGCTGACCGGCGGGGGGACGATGCTCGACCTCACCGTGCGCGCCGCCCGGGAGGAGTTCGACGCGGTGGGGATGCCCGAGGTCGAGTCCTCGTTCCGGGTGCGCGGGTGAACCGCCCGCAGCGAACCGTTTTCCGATACAGCGCGGGCAGCACGGCACGGGCGGCGGTCACGGCCCTGCGGGCGTCCCGCTGGACGGCCCGCATCAGCTCCAGGTGCTCGCGGACGCTCAGGCCCGGATACCAGGCGGGCTCGTCGCCCACCTGCACGACCTGCCGCCAGAAGTCCGGACGGTCCGCCGGCGGCCCGCCGAGGACGGCGATCCGGCCACGGGGCGAGGAATGCAAACCGGCCAGGCAGCGCAGCAGCGTCGACTTCCCCACGCCGTTCTCCCCATGACGGCGTCGATCTCACCCGGAGCGGCGGTGAGATCGACGCCGCGCAGGACGGGCACGCCGCCCAGGTCCAGCCCGACCCCGCGGGCCGTGATGATCGCGTCCGCCATGCTCAGAGCCACGTGCCGCCGCGCGGCGTGTGCTCAGCCGCCGGAGACGGGGTCCTCGGCCCCGGCGCCGGGGATCGTCATGTCGTCGGGGTCGTCGAGCCAGCCGTGCGGCAGGAACACCTTGGACTTCTCGCCGCTCTTGCCGCGCGGGCCGTCGGCCTCGTCCGGCCAGGGCTGGTCCGCGTCGAGCTCGGCGATCCGCTCGGCCATCTCCGACAGCCGGGTGACCGAGGTGAGCGCCCGGCGGGTCTCCGCGCCGACGACGAACCCCTTGAGATACCAGCCGACGTGCTTGCGGAAGTCCGCCAGCCCGTGCCGCTCGCTGCCGATGACCTCGCAGAGCAGCTCGGCGTGGCGCAGCATCATCGCGCCGACCTCCCCCAGGCTGGGCCGGGTGCGCTCGGCCGAGCCGCGGAATGCCAGATCGAGGTCGCGGAACAGCCACGGCCGCCCGAGGCAGCCCCGGCCGATCACCACCCCGTCGCAGCCGGTCTCCGCGACCATGCGCAGCGCGTCGTCGGCGCTCCAGATGTCGCCGTTGCCGAGCACCGGGATCTCCGGCACCGCGTCCTTCAGCCGCTTGATCGCGTCCCAGTGCGCGGTGCCGCCGTAGTGCTGGCGGGCCGTGCGGGCGTGCAGGGCGACGGCGGCGAGGCCCTCCTCCACCGCGATCCGTCCCGCCTCGATGTAGGTCAGGTGGTCCTCGTCGATCCCCATCCGCATCTTCATCGTGACCGGCAGCGGCCCGGCGCCGGCCACCGCCTCGCGCAAGATGGCGCGCAGCAGGTTCCGTTTGTACGGCAGGGCCGAGCCGCCGCCCCTGCGGGTGACCTTGGGCACCGGGCAGCCGAAGTTGAGGTCGATGTGGTCGGCCAGGTCCTCCTCGGCGATCATCCGCGCCGCCTTGCCGATGACGGCCGGGTCGACGCCGTACAGCTGGATGCTCCGGGGCGACTCGTCCGCGCCGAACCGGATCATCTGGAACGTCAGCGGCACCCGCTCGACCAGCGCCCGCGAAGTGATCATCTCGGACACGAACATGCCGCCGCCCTGTTCCCTGCAGAGCCTGCGGAAGCCGATGTTCGTGATGCCCGCCATGGGGGCGAGCACCACCGGGGGCCAGACCTCGAGCGCGCCGATTTTCACCCGTTCATTCTCCCCGCCGCCCGCGGTGCGCCGTACAAGATCATGGACGTGAGGCTTTTGCCCACGTTAGTCTGACCTGGACCGATGGGGGGGAGGTCGTCATGCTGCTGCGGCTGAGAATCGCCTTGCCGGATCGCCCGGGCTCGCTGAGCCAGGTGACCGGCGCCCTCGGCTCCGCGGGCGCCGACATCACCCAGGTGACCGTGCTCGACCGCGGCGACGGACGCGCGCTCGACGACTTCACCGTCTACTGGCCAGACGCCAGCCCTCGTGAGGATCTCGTACGGGCCCTCGAGGACGTAGAAGGCGTCCGCGTCGAAGGCGTCTGGGGCACGAGGGAGGCGCCCGGCACCTATCCGGAGCTGGAGATCCTCAAGTTCCTCACCACGGCGGGCGACCGTGCCCTCGGCACGCTGATCGACTCCATGCCGGTGCTGTTCAGCGCCGACTGGGCCGCGGCGGCGATCGACAAGGAGCCCCGCGTCACCGTGTACGCGAGCTGGCGGGCGCCCGAGGACATCCCGTTCCCCGAGGAGACCCCGTCCCGGCCCGCGGCCGTCACGCTGCCGTCGGGCCTGCACGTGATCGTCGCGCCGCTGCCGCCGCTCGCGCTGGCGCTGATGCTGGCCAGGGCGGAGGGACCGGCGTTCCACCGCAACGAGGTGCACCGGCTCACCCGGATCCTGGAGATCTTCCTGACTCTGCCCGCGATCGAGCGGGGGGCCGACCGCGCGTTCCGCAGGGCGACCGCCCGTCCGTTCTGAGCCCGGCCGCTTTCGAGTACACACCACGGCGGAAAACCCGGTACAGTAGCCACGTCGCCGCAAGGCGGACGCGGAAGTGGCTCAGGGGTAGAGCATCACCTTGCCAAGGTGAGGGTCGCGGGTTCGAATCCCGTCTTCCGCTCCAAGAGGTCACGATTGCGGGCCTCGCTCTGGTGGAGTGGCCGAGAGGCGAGGCAGCGGCCTGCAAAGCCGCGTACACGGGTTCAAATCCCGTCTCCACCTCTGTTTCTCCGATCCCGCACCGGCCGCCGACACGCCGTGGGTGCCGACGTGATCGGGCGCGCCGCGATGGCGGCCGGCACCGCGCCGCCCACCCGGGACGCCTCCCGTACCGCCGCCACTGGCGAGTTGAAGTCATGCGAGGGACAAGTCCGGGTAGAGGTTCTTCTCAACGTCCCATGCCGGGCGCACACTGAAAGGGACAGATAGGCGATTCAGGGTGGAGTAGCTCGTGCACGGACAGATGCCTCCGGCGATGCCG
>JADGHC010000156.1 GCA_019689655.1 Microbispora sp. | reverse complement strand
CGCACAGGCCGGCGCCGAGGTCGCCGACCTGTGCGCGGCCTTCCCGATCTCCGCCTACACCTCCTGACCGCCGTTCATGGCCGCCAAGGCGCGCGCGACCTCCTCGTCGGACATCTGCTCCACCCGGCGCAGCAGGTCGTCCTCCCTGGCGGCCAGCGCGTCCACCCGCCGGGCCAGCGCCGCCACCGTCGGAGCGGTGAAGAACTCCTCCATCCGCAGGTCCACGCCGTACTCCGCGCGGATCCGGGCGAGGATCCTGGTGGCGAGCAGGGAGTGGCCGCCCACGAGGAAGAAGTTGTCCTCGCGGCCGACCGGGCGTCCGCCCAGCAGGTCCGCCCAGCAGCGGGCCAGCCACCGCTCCGTGGGCGTCGCCGGCGGCTCGGACCCGGGCTCCTCCGCCTGCGGGTCCACGGCCGCCAGCAGCGCCCGGCGGTCCACCTTGCCGCTGGTCGTGAGCGGGAACTCCGGCACCACCAGCACCCGCGACGGCACCATGTGACCGGGCAGCGCCGCGGCGGCCGCGGCGAGCAGGTCGCGCTCGCCCGTCCCCGGAGCCGCCCGGACGAACGCCACCAGCCGGGCGTCGCCCTCGGCGCGCTCGTCCACGACCGCGACGGCGTCGGTGACGTCGGGGTGCGCGGTGAGCGCCGCCTCGACCTCGCCCAGCTCCACCCGGAACCCGCGCAGCTTGACCTGGTGGTCCTGGCGCCCGTGGAAGCGGAACAGGCCGTCGGCGCCGTAGGAGGCCACGTCCCCGGTGCGGTAGAGCCGCCGCCCCGTCGGACCGGTGACGAAGCGCTCGGCCGTCAGCTCGGGCAGGCCGACGTAACCGTCGGCCAACCCCGCCCCGCCCAGGTAGAGCTCGCCCAGGACGCCGGGGGGCACCGGGCGCATGCGCTCGTCCAGCACGTAGGCCGTCGTGTTGGGCAGCGGCGCGCCGATGGGCGGCGTCCCGCCCGGGGCGACCCGGTGCGCCAAGGACCACACGGTGGCCTCCGTGGGACCGTACAGGTTCCACACCTCGGGGACCCGGGCGCACAGCTCGCCCGCCAGCCGCGCGGTCATCGCCTCGCCGCCGCACAACGCCCGGCGCACGCCGCCGCCGGTCCAGCCGGCGTCGATGAGCAGGCGGAAGGTGGCGGGCGTGCCGTGCAGCACGCTGACCCGCTGCTCCTCCAGGAGCCTGCGGAGCAGGACGCCGTCCCGGGCCGTGCCGCGGTCCGCCACGACCACGCGGGCCCCGACCGTGAGCGGCAGCAGCAGTTCGTCGGCGGCGATGTCGAAGGTCAGCGCCGTCAGCGCGACGATCGAATCCTCGCGCCGCAGGAGCCCCAGCTCCGCCATGCCGGCCAGGAAGTTGCCCAACGCCCGGTGCCCCACCCGCACCCCCTTGGGCGTGCCGGTCGAGCCCGAGGTGTAGATCACGTAGACGGGGTCGTCCAGACCGGGCCGCCGGGCCACCGGCTCCCGGGAGGCCGCGCGCACCTGCGGGCCGTCCGGCGCCAGGCCCCCCTCCCCGAGCACCAGTGCGGCACCGCTGTCCGCGAGCATGAACTCCACCCGCGACGCCGGGTAGGAGGGGTCGAGCGGGAGGTAGGCGGAGCCCGACTTGATGACGCCCAGCAACGCGGGCACCAGGGCGTGGGTGCGGTCCACCGCCAGGCCCACCACCGTGCCGGGGCCGCCGCCGTGCGCCAGCAGGGCGTGCGCGATCTGATTCGACCACTCCGCCAGCTCGCGGTAGGTGAGATGGTGGCCGCCGTGGACGACCGCGACCCGGTCCGGGTCGGCCGCGACCACCTCGTCGATGAGGTCCAGCACCCCCCGGTACGGCAGGTGCGGCTCCGCCGGCCGGTCCCAGGCCGCCAGGACGCGGGCCCGTTCCGCCTCGTCGAGCGGCGAGAAGTCGCCGACGGGCCGGTCCGGGTCGGCGGCGAAGCAGCGGGCCGCCGCCGCGAACGCCCCGGCCAGCCGTTCGGCGGTGTCCCGGTCGTACAGGTCGGTGTTGTAGGTCAGGCGGCAGCTCAGCGCGTCGCCCGCCTGCCGTACCGCGAAGTGCAGGTCGAGCCAGGCGGTGCCGTTGGCCACGCCGGAGACCTCGGCCGTCAGGCCGGGCGCCAGCTCGACCGGGCCGCCGCCCACCGCGTCCATGCTGAACAGCACCTGGTAGAGGGGGTTGCGATCGGCGTCGCGCGACCGGCCGAGCCCGCGCACCAGGTGGTCGAAGGGTACCTCCTGGTGGTCCAGGCCGTCGTGCAGCTCCCGGGACACCCGGTCGAGCAGCTCGCGGAAGGACGGGTCACCCGAGGCGTCCAGGCGGAGTGGCACGGTGGTGGCGAACGGACCGATGAGCGGCTCGACCTCCGCCCGGAGCCGCCCGCTCAGCACGACGCCGAGCACGGCGTCCGGCTCGCCGCCGTAGCGGGCCAGGGCGACGTGCAGGGCCGTCAGCAGTACGGCGAATACCGTCGTCCCGCACTCCCGGGCCAGCCCGCCTACGGCGGGCAGGTCGACGGTCACCGTGTCGCCGCGGAAGGTCTGCACCGGCGGCCGGGGCCGATCGGACGGCACCGCGCAGGGCGGGGCCTCGCCGAGCCGGTCACGCCAGAACGCCACCAGCTCCTCCAGGCGTTCCGGGGTCAGGCGCTCCCGCTGCCAGGCGGCGAAGTCGGCGTACTGCACGGGCAGCGGAGGCGGCGGCGCGGCGGCCGGGTCCAGCGCCGCCCGCAGCTCCTTGAGCAGCACGTCGATGGAGAAGCCGTCGGCCACCGCGTGGTGGGCGATCCACACCAGCACGTGGTCGTGCTCGTCCAGCCGCAGCAGCGCGGTGCGCACCAGCGGCCCGCGGGACAGCTCGAACCGCTTCCGGGCCAGCTCGGCGGCCCGGGCCGCCGCCGCGGCCGCCCGTTCGGCGGGCGTGGCGCCCGGTACCTGTTCGACCTCGAGCGGCAGGTGCGGCGCGGGCGCCGTCACCTGCCACAGCTCCCCGTCGGCGGCCTGTTCCAGGTGGCTGCGGAGCACCTCGTGCCGGGCCAGCACGGCGTCGAGCCCGGCGCGCAGGCGCGCCACGTCGAGCGGGCCGCGCAGGCGCAGCGCGAACGGCACCAGGTAGGCGGCCTCGTCCGCGGCCAGCTGGTCAAGGAACCACTGCTGGCCCTGCGCGTAGGAGGCGGGCGCCCGCCCGTCGGGCCGGGGCCGCGGCGCGAGCACGGCCGGGCCCCGCGCCGGGACGGCGCCCTTGGCCCGTTCGAGCAGGGCCGCCCGCCGCTCCGGGGACAGCGCCGCCCACCGCTTGACCAGGTCGCCGCTCATGACGACTCACCCGCCAGCCGCTCGGCGACGATGCCGGCCACGATCTCCGGCTGATGCTTGCAAAAGTAGTGGCCGCCGCCCTCGATCACCGACAGCGTGGCCGCGGCGCCGTACCGGGCCCAGTCGAGGTACCGCGTCTCGTACCCCTCCGTGGCCGGGTCGGCCGAGCCCACGAGGCAGTGGATCGGGCCGGACAGCTTGGTCGGCGGGCTACCGCGCTCGGCCAGGTAGACCTGGAGCATCTCGGTCAGGTCGTGGCGGACCACGCGCAGGATGCCCGCGATGTCGTCGTCGGCGAGCGCACCGTCGAAGCCGCCCAGCCGCCGCATGTGCGCCAGCAGGTCGTCCTGCGACCGTTCGGTGAGCATCCGCATGGAGGCCTCGGGGTCGGGGTCGGGCAGCGCCGCGCCCATGAACGTGGCGAGCACCGGTACGCCCAGCTCCTCCAGGCGCCGGCCCAGCAGCAGCGTCGCCGCGGTGCCCGCGCACTGGCCGTAGAGGGCGACCGGGCCCGCCACCCGGTCGCGGACCTCCTCGGCGCAGCGGTTCATGACCTCCGCGATGGGCGCCAGCGGCCGGAGGTCGGCCAGGTCGTGCCCCGGCAGGTCCACCGACCACAGCGCGAACCGCTCCGCGAGGGCGTCCGCGAGCGGCTGGTAGGCCACCGCGTTGCCCCCGCCGTACGGCACGCAGACGAGGTTCACCGCCACCTGGTCCCGGTCGGGCGTGAGGCGGTGCAGCAGCAGGTCGTCGCCGCGCGCGGGCCTGGTGGCCAGGTGGGCGGCGAGCGCGGCCACCGTGGGGTGGCGGAAGACCTCGATCACCGGCAGTTCGGGGTCGATGAGCCGGGCCACCCGCACCGCCTTGAACGAGTCGCCGCCGAGCGTGAAGAAGTCGTCGCTCCGGTTGATCTCGGTACGGTCGAGCACCTGCCGCCAGGCGTCGGCCACCCGCAGCTCCACCGGCCCCCTCGGCGGGTCGGTCACCGCGGCCCGGCCCGGCTGCGACTCGTACCGGGCCAGCCGGGCGCGGTCGACCTTGCCGTTGGGGCTGAGCGGGAACTCCGGCAGCACCGTGAAGACGGCCGGCACCATGTAGGCGGGCAGCCGCTCGGCCAGCAGCCGGCGCACGTCCGCCACGTCCACGTCCGCCTCGGCGAGCAGGTAGCCGGCGAGCTGCCGGTCGCCCGCCGCGTCGGTCCGGGCCACGACCACGGCGTCCATGACGTCGGGGTGGGCGCGCAGCGCCGTCTCGACCTCGCCCGCCTCGACCCGCAGCCCGTTGACCTTCAGCATGAAGTCCTTGCGCCCGATCAGCTCGATCACGCCGTCGGGGCGCCACCTGGCCAGGTCGCCGGTGCGGTAGACGGTCCGGTCCCGCCAGGTCACGAACTTCTCCGCGGTCAGCTCGGGCCGGTTGAAGTAGCCCTTGCCCACCCCGACGCCGCCCAGGTACAGCTCGCCCGGCACCCCGACGGGCACCACCTGCCGGTTCTCGTCCAGGATGTAGGCCTCCTGGTTGGCCATCGGCCTGCCGTACGGCAGGGCCGTCCAGGCGGGGTCGACCTCGCCGACCTCGTAGATGATCGAGTGGATGGACGCCTCGGTGGCGCCGCCCAGGTTGACGAAGCGCAGGCCGGGGGCGAGCGCGCGCAGCCGGTCCGGCGCGCGCACCGGCACCCAGTCGCCGCCCAGCAGCGCCAGCCGCAGCGTCGCCACGCTGGTGTCGAGGCTCTGCTCGGCGTGGTCGAGCAGCAGGTCGAGCAGCGCGGGCGCGGAGTTCCAGACGGTGACGCCGTGCTCGTCGATCAGCTCGGCCCAGTGCGCGGGGTCGCGGGCCAGCTCCGGGCCGGGCAGGATCACGGTGCCGCCCGCGCCGGGGACGCCGAGCAGTTCGTACACCGACATGTCGAAGCTCGTCGAGGACAGGGCGAGCACGCTGTCGCCCGGGCCGACGCCGAACCTGGTGTTGAGGTCCAGCAGGTTGTTGACGACGCCGCGGTGCCGCAGCACCACGCCCTTCGGCGTGCCGGTGGAGCCCGAGGTATAGATGACGTAGCAGACGTCCTCGGGCGTCACGCCGCTGTCCGGGCGGGCGTCGTCGGCGTCGGTGGTCGCCGCCGGGTCGTCCTCGAGCAGCACGACGGCGGCCCGCGTGGCGGGCAGCCGCCCGGCCAGCTCGGGCGTCGTGACGAGCACCGGCGTATCGGCGTCGGCCAGCACGAACTCGATCCGGGACCGCGGGTAGGCGGGGTCGACGGGCACGAATCCGCCCCCCGCCTTCAGCACGCCCAGCACCGCAATCAGGTAGCCGACGGTCGGCGGCAGGTGCAGGGCGACGAGCGTGCCGGGCCGTACGCCGAGCCCCGCCAGGCGGCGCGCCAGGCGGTTGGCCGCCCGGTCCAGCTCGCGGAAGCTGTACCGTTCGCCTCCCGCGATCACCGCGGTGGCGTCCGGTCGCTCGTCGGCCTGCCGTTCCAGCAGGTGGTGCAGGCACTGCCGGTACGGCAGGTCCGCGGCCGTGTCGTTCCACGCGCGGGTGATCCGGTCGAGTTCGGCGGGCGGCAGCAGCCGCAACCGGCTGACCGGCGTGCCCGGGTCGCGCAACGCGTCGAGCAGCAGCTCCCGGTAGCAGTCCAGCAGCCGGCGCACGGTGTCCCCATCGAACAGGGCCGTGTCGTACTGGACGTGCACCCGCACGCCGTGGTCGTAGATCCGGACGCTGACGAGCAGGTCGTACTTGCTCGTCCCGGTGTCCAGATCGTCGATCATGCGGACGTCCAGGCCCGGCAGGCGCAGCACCCCGTCGGGCGTGTTGTCCTGCTGGAACATGATCGAGACCAACGGCGGCCGGCTCGGGTCGCGCACCGGGCGCAGCCGCTCCACGATCAGGTCGAACGGCGTGTCGGCGTGCGCGTCGGCGCTCAGCACCGACTCCCTGACCCGGCCGAGCAGCTCGGCGAACGACGGGTCGCCCGTGACGTCGGCGCGGATCACCAGCGTGTTGATGAAGAAGCCGACCAGGCCGGCCACGGCGTCGCTCTCCCGGCCCAGCGCCGTGGTGCCGACCGCGAGGTCCTGCTCGCCGGTGTACCGCGACAGCAGCGCCAGGAACCCCGCGAGCAGCACCATGAACGGGGAGGCGCCCTCGGCGGCGCCCAGCGCACGCGTCGCGGTCACCGCCTCCTCGGGCAGCCACATGACGGTCTCGGCGCCCTGGTTGGACGCCGTGGCGGGCCGCAGCCGGTCGCTCGGCACGTCGATCTCGGGCAGGCCGCGCAACCGCTCCTCCCAGAAGCGCAGCCCTTCGGCGAGGTCGCCGCCCGCCAGCCGCTCCCGCTGCCACAGGGCGTAGTCGATGTAGCTGACGGGCAGCTCCGGGAGCCGCGGCTCGCGGCCCTGGCTCAGCGCCGTGTAGCACTCGGCCAGCTCGCGCATGAACACGCCCATGGACCACTGGTCGCAGGCGATGTGGTGGATGTCGAGCGCCAGCAGGTGGTCCAGCGGGCCCAGCCGTACCGCGGTGGCCCGCATGACCGGGCCGTTCACCAGGTCGAACGGCCGGCGCAGGCTCGCCATGACCAGGTCCATGGCGGCGCGTTCGCGTTCGGCTTCGGGGCGGTCGTCCACCGCGGCCACCCGCAGGACCGGCTCGGGCACCGGGCCCACCACCTGTACCGGCTCGCCGTCCCGTTCCGGGTAGACGGTGCGCAGGACGGCGTGCCGGTCGATGAGCAGCCGCAGCGACTCGCGCAAGGCGTCCAGGTCCAGCGACCCGCCGATGCGGTGTACGACGGGCACGTTGTAGGCGACCGTCCCGGCGTCCATGTGATGGACGAACCACAACCGCCGCTGCGCGTACGACAGCGGCGCCGGCCCGTCGCCGCCCCGGGGGGTGGGCCCGCGCCGCACCCGCCGCAGGGCCGCGAGCAGCTCCCGGCGCTGCGGCGACAGCGCACCGATACGGTCGGTCACTTCCGACATGCCACACCTCGCTTCAGATGGTTGACGCGGCGACCGTAGGCGGCGGGAGTGATCCGAGGGTTACGCATAACCCGCCGCTAACCGTCGTGGCGGACGGTGCAGGCTCAAGCCAAGCGACCGTGCGGGGGTCCGATGTACGACGTCATCGTGGTGGGAGCGCGCTGTGCGGGAGCGAGCACGGCCCTGCTCCTGGCCCGGGCCGGCTACCGCGTGCTGGTGCTGGAGCGGGCCCGCAAGGGCACCGACAAGCTGTCGACGCTCTACATCCACCGGCCCGGGGTGGCCCTGCTCGCCCGGTGGGGGGTGCTCGACGCGGTCACCGCCACCGGCTGCCCGCCGCTGACCAGGCAGACCTACACCGTCGCCGACGTGCACCTCGACGGGCCGCTGCCGGAGGTGGACGGCGACCGCGCCGCTTACGCGCCGCGCCGCCACCTGCTGGACGCGATCCTGTGCGACGCCGCCGCCGCGGCCGGGGCCACGGTACGGCACGGCTGCACGGTCCACGACCTGGTGTGGGACGGCGACCGGGTGGCGGGCGTGCGCTACCGTGCCGCGGCGGGCCGGACGGTGACCGAGCGGGCCGAGCTGGTGGTCGGGGCCGACGGCATGCGCTCGACGGTGGCCGGCCTGGCGGGCGCCGCGGAGTACGCCGTCCACCCGCGGCTCACCTGCGCCTACTACACCTACTGGGCCGGGGTGAGCGCCGGCTTCGAGCAGTACCAGCGCGACGGCCAGTGGGTTGGCGTCATCCCGACCAACGACGACCAGGTGCTGATCGCCGCCTACTTCCGGCAGCGGGAGTTCGACCGGATCCGCGGCGAGGCCGCCGCCGCCTACCAGGCCAACATCGAGGGCACCGCGCCCGGCCTCCGGGAGCGGCTGCGCGAGGCCGAGCAGACCGAACGCCTCTACGGCACCGGCGACCAGCGCAACTTCCTGCGCACGGCGAGCGGCCCCGGCTGGGCGCTCGTCGGCGACGCGGGCCATCACAAGGACTCGCTGACCGCCCGCGGCATCACCGAGGCTTTCCTGCAGGCCGACCTGCTGGCCGACTGCCTGGCCCGGGAACCGGGGATCGACGCCGCCCTCGCCGCCTACCGGGCCCGGCGCGACGACCTGCTCCTGATCAACTACCGCTCCACCCTGTCGGTCGCCCGCCTGGACGTGGCGGAGGAGCGGCTGCGGATGCTGCGCCGGATCCAGCACTCGCCGGCGCTCACCGAACGCTATTTCGCGGCGACGGCCGGACTGATCGATCCCGCCGACCTGCTCACCGATCTGGAGCCCGTCCGCTAGGCGCACACGAGGAGAGAGCCGATGACCGAGACCGAACTGCACGGCGACGCCGAGATGTACACCCGCCCCGTGCTGGCGATCTACGACCCGATCGCGCTGGGCATGGTGTGCCCGCTTGCCTGGCGCTGCCCGCGCCGCTACATGCTGGCCTTCTACGACCGCAACATCCGCGGCACGCACCTGGACGTGGGCCCGGGCTCGGGCTACTTCCTGGACAAGTGCCGCTTCCCGGTGGCCAAGCCGTCGATCACCCTGGTGGACCTCAACGAGCTGGTGCTCACCACCGTCACCCGCCGCATCGCCCGCTACCGCCCGGTCTCGTTCGTCCGCGACGTGCTGCACCCGCTCGACCTGGGCGACCGGCGCTTCGAGTCGGCCGCCGTGATGAACGTGCTGCACTGCCTGCCGGGCACCATGGCGCAGAAGGTCACGGCGCTGGAGAACGTCCTGCCGTACGTCGAGCCGGGCGGGCGGATCTTCGGCAGCACGGTGCTCGGCAAAGACGTGGACCTGTCGCGCTTCGGCCACTGGATGATGCGGCAGTACAACGCGGCGGGGTCCTTCCGCAATGCCGACGACACGCTGGAGGCGCTCGACGCCGAACTGTCGCGGCGCTTCGCCAAGCACCGGCTGCGGGTCAAGGGCGCGATGGCCTTCTTCGAGATCGACGTGTAGGGCTCACTCGGCCGCCACCAGCTCGGCCAGCGCGGCGCACACGGCGGTGACGCGCTCGCTCCGGTCCGGGTCGGCCAGCAGCGCGGCGGTGAAGCCCGCGATGGTCGGCTCGGTGAGCACCAGCCGGAGCGGCACCTCCACGCCGAACATCTCGCTCAGGCGGGCGGCGATCTTCGTGGCGGACAGCGAGTCGCCGCCCAGTCTGAAGAAGTGCTCCTGCCGGCCGACCTCGGGCACGCCCAGCAGTTCGCACCAGACCGCCGCGACCGTCTCCTCCACCGGCCCCTGCGGCGGGGCCGCCGCCTGCTCCCGCGTCACCGGTTCCCGGGCCAGCGCCAGGCGGTCCACCTTGCCGTTCCCCGTGAGCGGCAGGCCGTCGCGCACCTTGATGACCTCCGGCACCATCGGGGCCGGCAGCAGCGCGGCGACGTGAGCGCGCAGCTCCTCGGCCGTGACCCCGGCCGCCACGACGTGCCCGACGAGCCGTTTCGGTTCGGCGACCACCACGACCGCGTGCTCCACCGCCGGATGATCGGTCAGCGCCGCCTCGATCTCGCCCAGCTCGATCCGATGCCCGTTGATCTTCACCTGGAAGTCGGTGCGGCCGAGGATCTCGATCGAGCCGTCGGGCAGATAACGGCCCAGGTCGCCGGAGGCGTAGACGCGCTCCTCCTCGCCCGGAAGCGGGAAGAACTTGGCGGCGGTGAGCTCGGGGTCGCGCCAGTACCCCCGGGCCAGGCCGACCTCGCTGGCGATGTGGATCTCGCCGGGCACCCAGGTGGGGCGGTGGGCCAGGCGCCCGTCGAGGATGTGGTAGCGCTGGTTGGCCATCGGCTTGCCGTACGGGATGGAGGGCAGGGTGGTGTCCACCTCGCCCAGCGGGTTGATGATGGACCAGACGCAGGTCTCGGTGGGGCCGCCGGAGGCGATGACGCGGGTGCGGGGGGCCAGGGCGCGCAGCCGGTCGGGCAGGTCCACCGGGATGAAGTCGCCGGCCAGGATCACGGTCCGCAGCGAGTCGAGCGGCCTGCCCAGGTCGACCACCATCTCCAGCAGCGCCGGCACCGAGTTCCAGAACGTGATCCGCTCCCGGGCGACCAGGTCCGCCCAGTGGGCCGGGTCGGGGTGGTCGGACGGGCGGGGCAGGACGACGGTGCCGCCCGCGGCCACCATGCCGAACACGTCGTAGACCGACAGGTCGAAGTGGAGGCCGGACACCGCCAGGCACCGGTCGCCGGGGCCGATGCCGAGGCGGCCGTTGATGTCGGCGATGGTGTTCATCGCGCCGCGGTGGTCCACCATCACGCCCTTGGGCTCGCCGGTGGAGCCCGAGGTGTAGATCACGTAGGCGAGGTCGGCAGGCCGCTGGACGAGGTCGAGCGGAGCCGGGTCGACGTCGGCGAAGTCCGACTCCACCCGCAGCGTGCGCACGCCGTCGGGCCAGGCCAGACCGGCCTGGGCGGCGGTGGTCAGGGCTAGGGAGACCTCACCGTGCGCGAGGAGACGCCGCAGCCGCTCAGCGGGCACGCCCGGATCGATGGGCAGGTACGCGGCGCCGGCGGCCAGCACGCCGTGGGCGGCCACGACCTGCTGCCACCCCTTCTCCGCGACGACCGCGACCAGCGTGTTGGGCCGGGCGCCCAGCTCCCGCAGCCGCCGCCCCACCTGGTTGACGCGGCGGGAGAACTCGGCGTAGTCCAGCCGGACCCGGTGATCGACGATCGCGGGGTGCTCCGGCCGGGCCGCGGCGTGCTCGGCGACGGCCTGGTGGAGGAGCCGGTCGGGGACGGGCGCGGCGGTGGCGTTGACGGCCCGCCGTACCGCCATCTGATGCTCGGGCACCAGGTCGAACCGCGGCGCGTGCCAGGCGTCCGCGTCCTCGGCCAGCCGGTCGAGCAGGCCCACGTAGGCGGAGAACATGTCGGCGATCAGGCCGGGCGGGAACGCCTCGTCGATGGAGTCCCAGCTCATCCGCAGCTCGCCGGCCGCCTCGGAGACCTGGAAGTCCAGCGTGACCTGCGGCGTCTGGGTGCTGGTGTACACGGCCTCGCCGAGCGCGGTGTGCAGGTGCCGGGGCGGCTGCCCCAGCAGGCTCGTCACCACGATCGGGAAAGCCGCGCGGGCCGGCGACCCGCTCCGGGTGGCCAGTTCGCGCATCACCCGCACGCCGTTGAAGTGCCGGTGCTCCAGGTCCCGCCACATCTGCCGCTGAACGGCCTTGGCCCGCTGCTCGAAGACGCCGTCGGCCTTCTCCACGGCCAGCAGCGAGGTGGTGGTGAAGTCGCCGATCACCTGGTCGATGTCCGGGTGCAGGGGAAGCCGGTTGAACAGCGGCAGGTTGATGGTGAACCGGTCCGAGGTGCTCCACGTGCGCAGGACCTCCGCGAACACGGCCACCAGCAGCCCGGTCGGGGTGAGCGAGGCCGCCGCCGCCCGCTTCTTCAGGTCGGCCCAGCGGCCGGCGGCCACGCGGTGCTCGCGTCTGGTGAAGCGCACCGGGCCGGTCGGCCGGCGGCGGGCCTGGGGCAGGTCGGGGG
>JADGHC010000155.1 GCA_019689655.1 Microbispora sp. | reverse complement strand
CCCCATGCGGTCGACGACCTCGATCGTGTAGTTGTCGTAGCCGCCGCCGTCGCACAGGGGGTCGGTCGCGGGGTCGCACGAGCCCGTGGACTTGTCGCCGCTGCCGAAGGCGATGTTCACACCCGTCAGGCCGTTCTTGCCCGGCTGGACTTCGCGGGCCGTGACGTCGGCGACGACGAGGCCCGACTGGGCGAGCGCGTCACGCGACAGGCGCAGGACGTTCTGCTCGTCCACCATGTTCAGCTTGATCTTGTTGCGCAGCATGTGCTGGGCGCCCATCGACGCGCCCGCCGTGGGCGGGATCAGCCAGCGGCTGTGCGGGCCGCCCGGCCCGTTGAAGCTGCCACGGCTGAGCATCTCCCAGATGCCGGTGTACGACCGCCGCACCGGCGTGCCGTACGGGTTGTTGTAGTTGTCGGAGATGCCCATGATGTGGCTGAACTCGTGGGCGAACGTGCCCATGCCGGAGCTTTCGGTCTGCACCGAGTCGACGCCGAAGCGCGCGTTCGGCCAGAACGTCGAGCCGGCCGCCCACGACGTCCAGTCGACATAGCGCGTCTTGGACCAGTTGGACAGGTTCGGGTCCGGCGGGCCGAAGTCGTCGGTGACGTCCTCCTTGGTGGGGAACTTCATCATGCCGAACTCCTGCCAGGTCGACGACTCGTCCTGGCCGGCGCTCAGGTAGAAGACGAAGTCGAACTGGCTCGCCACCTCCTGGCCGACGTCGTTCAGCCAGGCGGCGTTGCCGTCCGTGCGCAGGTTCCTGTTGCAGTTGGCCCCCGCCGGGCAGGAGTCCCGCTGATACTCCATGCCGTACTCGTACGACTTGCCCGGCATGGTGTACGGCCCGAACGCGGTGAGGTCGACGCCGTACCGGCCGCCGGAGTCCTCCATCCAGTACTCGTGCAGGGTGTGGCCCTTGTTGAGCGTGTTCGGGGTGTTGAGGAAGTCCTGGTAGAACGTGGCGACCTGGTCGCGCGGGATGTCGTGGGCCTCGGCGCTGGGGTTGCCGAAGACCGTCGAGTTCTGCGGCTGGGTGACCACGAACGGCTGGTCGGGGTAGTCCAGCAGCACCAGCGCGCCCTTGAAGGTGCGCACGGAGCCCTTGACCGCCGGGTTCGCCCAGTCGGTGCCCGGGATCTTCTTGTAGTCCGCCCACGTCATGTGGTCGGGGTTCTTCCAGTTCTGCGGATCGATCGGCGCGACCGCACGCGACGGGCGGGCGCGCAAGGTCTGCGCCTCGTCCGGCTGGTCGCGTTGCCAGGGCTGGATCTGGGGCCAGTGATCACGACGCCAGGGGAGATCGGGGTCTCCGCCGGGGGACGCGGACGCGGGGGCCGCCGTCAGGGCGAGCGGGGCGAGCACGATGACGGCCGCAATGCCCGGGAACAGCGCTTTTGAGAGTTTCACGAATTATGACGCTATAGAGACTATTGACGCAGATCATCAATCACTTGTAGGGAAGACCATCAGGACGTTTTCCTACAAATGTCGAATCGTCCAGGTGGAGGCCGGATGGCGGATCTGCAGCGAATCGTGGACGACCTCGCCCTCCGCCTCGAACGACCTCTGCTGCTCGAAGACCGCCGCCAGCGCGTCGTCGCCTACAGCGAGCACAACGGGCCGATGGACGACGTCCGCCGCGATTCGATCCTGCGCCGCCACACCACCCCCGACGTACGCGAGTTCCTGCGGGCCGCGGGCATCCACGAGGCGACCGGGCCGCTGCGTACGCCCGGCGCCCCCGAGCTGGGGCTGCTGCCGCGGGTCTGCGTCCCCATACGGCACGACGGCCTGCCGCTCGGCTTCCTGTGGATCATCGACACGGCCCCGGCCATGACCGAGCCGGAGATCGAAATCGCGGCGGCGGCCGCGCCCACCCTGGCGCTGAGCCTGTTCCACGAGACCCTGGCGTCCAAGCTCGCCTCGCGCCGCGAGCTGGAGGCCGTCACCGGGCTGCTGCTACACGAACCCGGCGCCGCCAAAACCTTGATCGAAGCGGGGGCGTTCCCGCACGGCGCGCCCGTGACCGTGGCCGTCGCCCGGCCCGTCTCCGGCGAGGCCGACGACACACTGCGGCTGACCCTCGAACGCGGGCTGCTGGCCCTGCGGCGGCTCCTGGCCAGGCATCATCCCCTGCACCTGGTGCGCTACGACCACGCCGTACTGCTCACCGCCGGCACCCGCGCCTTCTCCCGGGAGATGCACGCGGCCCTCGGCACACCGGTTTTGGTCGGGGTCGGCGCACCCCGCGCCGGGCTGTCCCTCGCCGCCGAGTCGTACCAGGAGGCGTTGTACGCCGCCGAGGTCGCCGCGAAGGTGCCGGAGTTCGGACGATCGGCGGAGTGGAACCGCCTCGGCGTCTACCGGATGCTGGCCGGAGTCCCGCACGGCAACCTCCATCCGGGGCTTGCGCGATTGCTGGGCGACTCCCAGCACCGGCCGCTGCTCGAAACCCTGGAGACCTACCTCGACCTGGCCGGCAACGCCCAGGCTGTCTCCCGGCGGCTGCGCCTGCACCGTACGTCGCTCTACTACCGGCTCCGGCGGGTCGAGGAGCTCGCGGAGACCGACCTCAGGGACGGCGGAGAACGGCTGAGCCTGCATCTCAGCCTCAAACTCGCCCGCCTTTCCGGCCGCTACCGCCCTTCCCCTCCCCCCACGGAAAGCGAAAACGGAAGCTACTCGCGGAACGGATGGGCGTGAGTCAGGCACGAGTCTCGCAGATTGAGCATGGCCAGATCGGTGGTCTCGACACGCTTCGTTCTTATGTGGTGGCGCTGGGAGGAAGGCTGGATGTGGTGGCCGACTTCGGAGACCACTCCGTGAAGGTCGCCTGAGGTCCACGAAAAGACTCGGTCGTGAACGTTCCCCGGGCGTCGGCAGGTTTGTGAGTACGGGCGAAGGCCCTTCCGGTAGCCCCTTCGGAAGGGCCTTCGCGGCGCCGTACGCCAACGCCTGTCACGTACGGCACGTCGTTTCGGTGGAGCCCCCACGGACTCCGGCCGGATCAGTTGCCGGAAGCGCCGGAGCCGGCCGTCTTCTCGGACTTGAGGCCGGCCTCGTTCTCGTGGGCGAAGGAGCCGACCGCGCCGTCACCGCCGCCGACGGTGGCGCAGATCACGTACGCGGTCCCCTTGGTCGCGGTGCCGCCCACGCGCCAGCCGATGGGCTTGCCGCCGGAGACGATCGGGCCGTTGGTGGTGATCTCACCGAGGACCTTCGTGCCGCTGAATCCGCCACCGGTGGCGTAGCCGCTACCGCAGCTCAGGTCCACCGATCCGCCGAGGACGCCGAAGTCGAAGCTCTTCTGAACGGTCGAGATGCCGGCGATACCCGGGTCTCCCTTGGGACCGGCGGGACCGCGGTCGCCCTTCTCGCCCTTCGGACCCTGGGGACCGGGCTCACCCTTGGGGCCCTGGGGACCGGTGGCACCCTGCGGACCCTGCGGGCCGCGATCGCCCTTCTCACCCTTCGGGCCCTGCGGGCCCTGGGGACCGGGGTCGCCCTTGGGCCCCTGCGGCCCGCGCAGGCCATGAGGACCACGTGGTCCCTGGGGGCCGGCGGGACCCTGCGGACCCGTGCCGCCGATGCCCGCGGGACCCTGGGGACCGGTCTTGTTCCACGAGACCTTCGTCTCGGTCGTCTTGCACTTCGTCGTGGCGTTGACCAGGCGCATGTAGCGCGTGCTCTTGTTCACGCACGCGTAGAGCACGGCGTCACTCGCCGACGAGGCGGTGGCCGCGCCACCGATGACCAGAACCGACCCGGCCAGAGCGCCGACCGTCATCAGGCCGATAGCGCGACCGCCCGGCAACTTGATAGCCACGGGACTTCCCTTTCTGAGGCACGTGACGTGCTCTTGGAACGCGACAACATTCACGTGATTCACGCGCCGGAAGGTACGTCGGTTGCCACGCCGAACATCACGTATGCGCATCTCCGCTACCAGTAAGCGGATTCGTCAAGTTACGTCCCGTGAGCGTTCGGCGACAGGCGTACGCCGTATCCATTGGGCGGACGACGGGATCTCGGCGTCCCCGCGGCGGTACGGCCTGCGGCGGGCGGGGCGAACCGCTCCCTGCCATACGGCGGCGCGGACGCCCTCTCACAGACCGACCCGCCACACAGCGCGTGTGGCTCCCGCCGCAGGCCGGCCGCCTCACGGTGACGCCCAAGGCTTGCGTACGGCGCGTGGCGGCGCTTCCCGAAGGCCGGTCTGTACCGTGACCACACCTATTCCGTGGTGCTCTGCGTGGCGCCGACCGGCGTCCTCTTCGCGGCCATCGCCTCGACTCCGGACATCAGGAGATCCAGGCCGAAGGCGTAGTAGTCCTCGACGTCGGGCTCCTGCTCCATCGTCTTGGCGTACTCGACGATGCGGGGAAACTCGGCGGTCGGGAGCTGTTCCAGGCACAGCCGCCTCTGCCGGCGCCACTCGGCCGCCTCCTCGGCGCTGAGCTCGGCGGGGTGACCGGGCTCGTTGTCGACCAGGGCCATGGCGCTGTGCAGCAGGTGCGTGGAGACGAAGTAGCCCTCACTCAGCGTGAAACCCGCCTGGACGAGCAGGTCGAGCGCGGTGTTGGTGGCGCGGCAGAAGCTCGGGAGCTCCTGCTTGTCGACCATCGAGAGCAGCGCCGGCATGTACCGGTGCCGCCGCATCACGCGGGTCAGCGCCTCGACCATCGCCCTCAACCGCAGGTTCCACGGCGCGGCGGGGTCGAACTCGGGAGTGACCTCGGTGAGCAGGTGATCGGCGAGGCAGGCGAGCAGCGCGTCCTTGTTCTTGACGTGCCAGTAGAGGGCCATCGGCGTGACCCCGAGCTCCTGGGCAAGCCGTCGCACCGTGAGCGACTCCAAGCCCTCGGCGTCCGCCAGCTCGACGGCCTTCTCTACCAGGGTCCGGCGGCTCAGCCGCTCCGCGTTCGCCATGACCCGCAGCCTCCCTACCTCCTCGGCAGTTGACAACTATACGCCGTACAGGTTCTCCTATGCACTGTACATGTACGCCGTACATGTACTGCGTACAAGAGGAGGACACATGTCCGGACGGTGGTGGGCGCTCGTCGCGGTGTCGATCGCGACGTTCATGACCTACCTGGACAACAACGTGGTCAACGTGGCCCTGCCGACGATCCAGCGGGACCTGGGCCTGACGATCTCCGGCCTGGAATGGATCGTGAGCGCGTACATCCTGGTGTTCGCGGGCCTGCTGCTCGCCGGCGGCCGCCTGGCGGACGTCTTCGGGCCCAGGACCGCGTTCTTCGGCGGCCTGACGGTCTTCACGCTCGCGTCGGTGGCGGCGGGCCTCGCCGGCAACCAGGAGGTGCTGATCGCGGCGCGAGCGGTGCAGGGGCTCGGCGCGGCGATGCTGACGCCGTCGACGCTGGCCCTGCTGCCGCGGATCTTCCCCGACCCGCGGGAGCGGGCGACGGCCGTCGGCATCTGGAGCGCGGTCGGCGCTCTGGCCCTCGCGATCGGCCCGCTCACCGGCGGGTTCCTCAGCGAGAACGCCGACTGGGGCTGGATCTTCCTGATCAACCTGCCGATCGGCGTGGTCGGTGCCGTGATCGGCCTGCGTTCGATCAAGGTCGAGCGGGCCGCGGCCGGGCGGGTCTCCCTCGACCTGCCGGGCCTGGCCACCTCCGCCGTGGCGCTGTTGGCCCTCACCTACGCGCTCATCGAGGGCGAGTCGCGTGGGTGGACCTCGGCGCCGATCCTCGGGGCGTTCGCTGCCTTCGCGGTGGCCGCCGTCGCGTTCCTGGTCGTCGAGGCCCGTACGGCGCACCCGATGATCGACCTCACGCTGTTCCGGGAGCGGGTCTTCAGCGGCGGCCTGCTGTCGCTGGGCCTGTGGTCGTTCGGCGTCTTCGGCATCTACTTCTTCACCGCGCTCTACCTGCAGAGCGCGCTCGGGTTCTCCCCGACCGAGGCGGGCGCGGGCTTCGTGCCGATGGCGCTGCTCATGGCCGTGATCGCGACCGTCTCACCGCGGATCGCCGAGCGGTTCGGCAGCGCGGGCCCGGTCGCCGTCGGCCTCAGCCTGATGGCGGTGGCCATCGGCGGGCTGGCGAGCGTCGACGAAGGCTCCCACTACGGCGCCCTGCTCCCCTGGTTCCTGCTGTACGGCGCGGGCGCGGGCCTGCTCGTCCCGCTGACGAACGTCGTGCTGAACGCGATGCCCTCCGCGAGGGCCGGCGTGGCCTCGGGCGTGCTCAACGTCTCCCGGCAGGTCTTCGGCCTGCTCGGCGTAACCATCCTGGGCGCCATTCTGAGCGCCCGGCAGAGCGCGGTCGGCGGCGCTCCGCTGCATGCCTTCCTGGAGGCGTACCGGTTCACGCTGGTGATCGCGGCCGTGATCGTGCTGGTCGGGGTCCCGGTCAGCCTCTACACCCTGCGCCGCACCCGGGCCGCCGCGACCTCCGCCGAGCCCGTGGAGCCGGCTGGACCCGCTGAGCCCGTCGAGCCGCGGCCCGTGGCGGGGCCTGCCGCATGAGTCTCCCGTGCGGCTCCGCACCACCGCGGAGCCGTACGGGGAACTCGCGCTACCTCTTTGCTCGGCGCTGACTTCGGCGACGCTTTCAGGCAGGCTTTCCATGCCTCGTGGACGCGGCTCATCTTCCACACGCATCAGGGCGGTGCCAGCACCGGCGATCCAAGGGACATATGGCCTGCGACCCGCTGTGGATTTCGCCCCGGTCGGGGAGGTCCTCAGCGACGAGGCCACGCCGGTGGCGTTTGAGGCGAGCTCCGGCTAGCTACTCCGCTCGGAGGTGCCGTCGGGCACGAGCACGCACGGCTTCACCGGGTCGTTCATGAGGACCGTGCTGGTGCTGCTTCCGCCATCGGGCAGTGCGGTGACGGTCCACACGAACGTCTGGCCGGGCTTGACCAGCCGGGGGTCGTTCCGCGACGTCGCGGGGCTGCGAAAGCAGCTACGCGACCTCGGGGTCCCCGCCGTCGTCGGCCGACGGTTCGTCATCCACGGGCGGTTCCCGTGATCGTTCCCCTTGTCGGGTTCGGTACGTACGCCCCTCTCATGTACGGAGACGGGCCATCATTTCGCGGGACCTCGAAAGGGGGCGGAATCCGGGACAATGGGCCGGTGCCGGTACGCAGACTCGACCCGGAGAAGATCAGAGAGGCACTCGACGCCCAGCTCGCCGATCTCGGGCGGCCTCCGTTCGACGGCCCCGAGAACGCGGCGGGGAACGCGTGTGTGCAGGCCGTGCTCGACGCCTACGAGGCCGGGCTCACGCCGGTCAAGGCCGCCGCCCGCATCGCCGTACGGCACCTGCTTGACGAACTGGCCGCGCGGGCACCGGGACGGTCGGTGGAGGTACGCGTCCCCCCATACGCCGCGGTGCAGTGCGTGGAGGGGCCCCGGCACACGCGGGGTACGCCGCCCAACGTCGTCGAGACCGACCCCCGCACCTGGCTCGAACTGGCCACCGGCCGGGTGACCTGGGCCGACGCCATCGCCGCCGGGAAGATCGCGGCCAGCGGCTCCCGGGCCGACCTGTCCGCACTGCTGCCTCTGTGGTAGCTCCAGTCCGGGCCCGCCCGCTTGCGCTACCACCCCTCGCGACGCCGCCCGGCGCTACTGCCTCACCGGTAACCCCCGTCCGTGTCGGCCACCTGTAAGTGACCCGGCCCGACCGACCCGCTTGCGCTACCACCCTTGCGCCCTCGCCCAGGGCGCCTGCCTGTCCGTGCTGCTGCCTCTCTTGACCCAGGTCTGGGCCCGCCTATCCGCGCCGCTACATTTAAGTGGCCTGGCCTATCCGCGCTACCGCTCCTCGTGATCCCGCCCCACGGGCCGGCGTGACGGCGCCGTACGCCCTCGCCGGCGGGCGACGGAGGTCCTGGGGCTACCGCGGCTCCCCGAGCTTGTCCTGCAGGCAGCGCTGCGCATCCTCCTGCGTGGGGTAGAGGCTGCGGTCGAAGCACTCCCCGACATGCCTGCTCTGGAACCAGTTGACGAACACCACGCCGATGATCAGGGCGAACAGCAGGGTCAGCGTGCTGAGCACCACGCCCCAGATCGCCCTGCTCCTGTTGGAGTTCCTGGCGATCGCCACGATTCCGAGGACGAGTCCGACGAGCGCCACGAGCGTGCCGACGCCGCACACCAGCAGCAGGACGATCGAGCAGATCCCGAGCACCAGAGCGGCCGTCCCGAGCCCGCCGCCCGGTTGCGGGCCCCAGGGGCCGACAGGACGTCCGCCGGGTCCCGGGGGCGGCGGCAGCGGCCCTCCGTACGGCGGCTGCTCGTAAAAAGATTGCCCGTAGGGCGGTTCCCCATACGGCGGCTGACCTTGCGGCGGGTCCCCGTACGGCGGATGACCTTGCGGCGGCTCACCCTGCGACTGCCCTCCATACGGCGGCTGTCCCTGCGACGGGACCCCATAGGACGGGCCCGCCGGCGGCTCCCGCTCCTCCGGACCTCCCGGGCCGTACGGCTCCCGCGGGCTACCGGGGTCGTCGGGTGTCGCCACGATGATCCCTCCCGTACCGAATCTGTGGCCTGCTCAAAAGCCCAGGCTCCCGCGGATTCCACGGGTGAGCAGGGACGACACGGCAAAGGGTGATTGATGCTTCCGCTGCCTGACGGGCATGCCCCGGTTTGAGCAGCGCCAACGCCCAAATAGACTCAAGTATGTGTTGAAGGGCGACGGCCGGCTGGGCCATGACCTCGACCCCCAGGACCGCGCTCCGAAGGACGCCTGCGGCATCTTCGGCGTATGGGCGCCCGGGGAGGACGTCTCCAAACTCACCTACTACGGCCTCTACGCGCTGCAGCACCGCGGGCAGGAGTCCGCGGGCATCGCAGTCAGCGAGGGCAGCCGCATCCTCGTCTACAAGGACATGGGCCTGGTGGCCCAGGTCTTCGACGAGTCCATCCTGTGCACCCTGCGCGGGCATCTGGCGATCGGGCACTGCCGTTACTCCACGACCGGATCGAGTGTCTGGGAGAACGCGCAGCCCACGCTGAGCTCGACCGACGGCGGCGGGCTGGCGCTCGCCCACAACGGCAACCTGATCAACACCGCTCAACTGGCGGAACGGCTCCCGCCCGGCTCCACCCGGGCGACGACCGACACCGAGGTGCTCACCGCGCTGCTGGCGCAGGACTCCTCGCGCCCGGTCGAGGACGTGGCGGCCGAGCTGCTCCCGGAGGTCAAGGGCGCCTACTCGCTCGTCTGGATGAACGAGACGACGCTGTTCGCCGCCCGTGACCCGCAGGGCATCCGCCCGCTCGTGCTGGGCCGGCTGGAGCGCGGCTGGGTGATCGCCTCCGAGACCGCGGCCCTCGACATCGTCGGCGCGTCGTTCATCCGGGAGATCGAGCCCGGCGAGCTGCTGACCATCGACGAGCGCGGCGTCCGCTCGCGCCGCTTCGCCCGCGCGGAGCCCAAGGGCTGCCTGTTCGAGTACGTCTACCTCGCCCGGCCCGACACCACCATCGCCGGGCGTGGCGTGCAGTCCACCCGGGTCGAGGTCGGCCGCATTCTGGCCAGGGAGCACCCGGTGGACGCCGACCTCGTGATTCCCACGCCCGAGTCCGGCACGCCCGCCGCCATCGGCTACGCCGAGCAGAGCGGCATCCCGTACGGCCAGGGCCTGGTGAAGAACTCGTACGTCGGCCGGACGTTCATCCAGCCGTCGCAGACCATCCGCCAGCTCGGCATCCGCCTCAAGCTCAACCCGCTGCGCGAGGTCATCCAGGGCAAGCGCCTGGTCGTCGTGGACGACTCGATCGTCCGCGGCAACACCCAGCGGGCCATCGTGAAGATGCTGCGCGAGGCCGGCGCGACCGAGGTCCACGTCCGCATCTCCTCGCCCCCGGTCGCCTGGCCGTGCTTCTACGGCATCGACTTCGCCACCCGCGCGGAGCTGATCGCCGGGTCGCTGTCGGTCGAGCAGATCCGCGCCTCGCTCGGCGCCGACTCCCTCGGGTACATCTCCCTGGAAGGGCTCACCCGGGCGACGACGCTGCCGGCCGACCGGCTCTGCCGCGCCTGCTTCACGGGTGAGTACCCGATTCCGATCGAGGACGACAGGGTGGGCAAGTTCGTGCTGGAGGCCCAGCGATGACCAGCTACGCCGACGCAGGCGTCGACATCGAGGCCGGTGACCGCGCCGTCGAGCTGATGAAGTCGCGGGTGGCGCGCTCCCGGCGTCCGGAGGTCGTGGACGACGCCAGCGGCTTCGCCGGGCTCTTCGACGCCTCCGCCTTCCTGCGCTACCGCAGGCCGCTGCTGGCCACGTCGACCGACGGCGTGGGCACCAAGGTCATGCTGGCCCAGCGGCTGGGCAAGCACGACACGATCGGCATCGACCTCGTCGGCATGGTCGTGGACGACCTCGTGGTCTGCGGGGCCGAGCCGCTGTTCATGACCGACTACATCGCCTGCGGCAAGGTCGTGCCGGAGCGGATCGCCGACATCGTCGGCGGCGTGGCCGAGGGCTGCCGGCTTGCCGGCTGCGCCCTGGTCGGCGGCGAGACCGCCGAGCACCCCGGGGCGATGGGCCCCGACGAGTACGACCTGGCGGGCGCGGGCACCGGGGTCGTCGAGGCGGACGAGATGCTCGGCCCCGACCGGGTCAAGCCGGGCGACGTGGTGCTCGGGCTGGCCTCCAGCGGCGTGCACTCCAACGGCTACTCCCTGGTACGGCACGTGATCGCGAAGGCCGGCCTGGACCTGGAGCGGGAGCTGCCCGAGCTGGGCCGTACGCTCGGCGAGGAACTGCTGGAGCCCACCCGGATCTACGCGCTGGACTGCCTGGCGCTGATCCGGGAGACCGAGGTCCACGCCCTGGCCCACATCACCGGGGGCGGGCTCGCGGCCAACCTGGCCAGGTCGCTGCCCGGCACGGTGGACGCCGTTCTCGACCGGAGCTCCTGGACCCCGCCCGCGATCTTCGAGGTGCTGGCCGGGTACGGCGGCGTGCCGCAGGAGGAGATGGACAAGACGTTCAACCTCGGCGTGGGCATGTGCGCGATCGTCCCGGCGGCCGAGGCCGACAAGGCGATCACGCTGCTGGCCGGTCGCGGCCTGCCCGCCTGGGTGCTGGGGGAGGTCGTCCCGGGCGAGGGACGAGCCCGTTTCCGCCAGTGAGGTCCGCCGTCCCCGGCCGTTGAACGGCCGGGGCGTCACGGCCGTCGCCGGTCCCACGGGCATGGGTCACCGGCCGGCCTCGCCCCTGATCCGCCGCCCCAGCCGTACGCCGAGATCACCCGCCCGCTGTTCCGAGCCGGGGCGGCGGGCGGACATCCGCTCACCGCGGCGGGCCATGACGGCCTCACGATGGCGCCGGCGGCCGGGTGCCGGTCATCCCCAGCGGATCGAAGATCACTCGCGCAGGAACGTTACCCGGGACACCGGCACGCCGAGCAGACGGCCGACGGGGAACGCCCCGCGGCCACGCTCGTCCGGCTCGGCCACCGGGCACGCACGACCCGATGCCCGGGGAAAACGCGAGCACAACAACGGCCGCCGCGCGGGCATGGCCGCACAACGCAGCCACACCCGCGGGCGGTCGTCACGCGCGGACCGGCCACTCGCGAGAACGCGGCAGCCCCCGGCTGCCTCACTCCCCCTGCGACGGCGGCCGGGGCATCGCCCCGGCTCTCACCCCGCCCGAGTCCGCGGCAGAAACGAGATCCCGTCTCCGTGGCGGAGGCGGGATCCGTGTCAGCCGGGACCATCGGGCACGAGAGCGACCCGGCGGGACTGTCCCCGCCGGGTTGCTCACTTGGCGTTCAGAAGCGCGTCAACGCCGGCCACGGCGGTCGTCGTCGCCGTCATCGTCGTCGTCGACCGCGTAATCGGCGTAGCGCGCAGCCAACTCGTCGTAAGGGTCATGCTCGTCTCTGTGGCCGGAATCGTCGGCGTCTACGACTCCGAGCTCCGCGCGCAGGCGCTCAAGATCCGTGCCGCCGCTGTTGTACTTCAGCTGACGGGCGACCTTGACCTGCTTGGCCTTGGCTCGGCCGCGCCCCATTGGCTCGACCCCCTCATGCGGGG
>JADGHC010000154.1 GCA_019689655.1 Microbispora sp. | reverse complement strand
CCCGAGGCCCGGGCGGGGTTCCGGGGGAGGGCGCGAGGCCGGGCGGGTGAGGCGGGCAAGCACGTCGGGCACGGCACCGGCCGTGCTCGGTGACCAGCCGGAGGAAAAGCGGTTGTGCGGCCCGCCGCCGCTCTCGGACGATTCCATCCGTGATGACCCAAGACCCCCGCGGCGCGTCCCGGCCGCTCGCGCTGGTGACGGGCGTGGGCCGCACGGCCGGCATCGGCGCGGGCATCGCCCGCCGTCTGGCGGCCTCGGGATGGAACATCGCCTTCACCTATTGGACGCCCTACGACGAGCGGATGCCGTGGGGAGCCGAACCGGGCGCGACCGCGCAGATCCTCCGCGACCTCACCGAGCGCGGCGCGGACGCCGTCGCGATCGAGGAGGACCTCGCCGACGTCGAGGCCCCCGCGCGCGTATTCGACGCGGCCGAACGCCGGCTGGGCCCGGTCACCGCCCTGGTCATGTGCCATTGCGAGTCGGTGGACTCGGGCCTCCTCGACACCACCGTGGAGAGCTTCGACCGGCACTTCGCCGTGAACGCGCGGGCCACCTGGCTCCTGATCAAGGAGTACGGCACGCGCTTTCGCGGCCCGCACGGAACCGGCCGGATCATCAGCCTCACCAGCGATCACACCGTCGGCAACGTGCCGTACGGCGCGAGCAAGGGAGCCCTCGACCGCATCACGCTGGCCGCCGCCCACGAGCTGGCCCATCTCGGCGTGACCGCCAACGTCGTCAACCCCGGGCCGGTGGACACCGGCTGGATGTCCGACGAGGTGCGGGAGTCCTGCCTCCGGCACACGCCCCTGGGGCGCCTCGGGACGCCGGAGGACACGGCGCACCTCGTGGACTTCCTGTGCTCGCCGCGGGGACAGTGGCTCAACGGCCAGCTCCTGAAGAGCAACGGCGGCTTCGCCTGATCCGCGGATTCCACATTCCGGCGTCCCGGCATCCAGGCTTCCCGCGCGGGCGTGACCGGCCCGGAGTGGCGCGGTCCGGGCCTCCGCGGCGGGGGAGAGGCATCAGGACGGGTATGGCGTAATCTGCAATATTCGTGTCGTTGACGCCATGAAGCCCTGCTCGGAAACATTGAGGGCATGCAGCGGCGCGTAGTCATCGTGATCTTCGATGGCTTCCAGATGTTCGATCTCGCCGGGCCGGCCGACGTTTTCACCACGGCGAACCTGCTCGTGCCGGAGTCCGGCTACCGAGTCGAGGTGGCGGCCGTGCGCGCCGGTGCCGTACGTGCCCAGAACGGGATCGTGACGCTCGCGGAGACCTCGCTGGCCGAGGTCGCGGGACCGATCGACACGCTGCTGGTCGTGGGCGGGCTGTCGGTGCCGGAGCACCTGCGTGACCGGGAGCTGGTCGCAGGCGTCGCCCGGCTGGCGGCCGAAGCCCGGCGTGTCGCCTCCGTCTGTAACGGCGGCTTCCTCCTCGCGGAGGCCGGGCTGCTCGGCGGCAGGCGCGCGACCACCCACTGGCTGGTCGCGGGGGAGATGGCCGACCGCTACCCCGACGTCGAGGTGGACGCCGATCCCATCTACATCCGTGACGGGAACGTGTGGACCTCGGCCGGGGTCAGCTCGGGAGTGGACCTCGCCCTGGCGCTGGTGGCCGACGACCACGGTCACAAGATCGCCAGGAACGTCGCCCGGGGCCTGGTGGTCTATCTGCACCGTCCCGGTGGCCAGAGCCAGTTCAGCGCCCCCATGCGCGCCGCCGTCCCACGTGCCGAGCCGCTGCGTGAGATCCAGGCGTTCATCGACGCCAACCCGGCCGAGGACCTGAGCGTGCCCGCGCTCGCCCGGCGGGCCGGGATGAGCGAGCGGCACTTCTCCCGCGTCTTCACCGAGCAGACCGGGGTCTCACCCGGCAGGTACGTCGAACGCAGCCGGGCCGACGCCGCCCGGCGGCTGCTGGAGACCACCGCCCACCCCTTGGACAGGGTCGCCAGGGAGTCGGGACTCGGTGCCCCCGAGACCCTCTATCGGGTCTTCCGCCGCCACTGGCATGTCTCGCCCGGCGACTACCGCCGCCGGTTCAGATCGAAAGAGAGCAGAGCATGAACATCGCGATCCCCCTCTATCCCCGGTTCACAGCGCTCGACGCCGTCGGGCCGTACACGGTGCTGGCCTTCGCCCCGGGCTGCACGGTCACGTTCGTTGCGGCCGAGCCCGGTCCCGTGCTCGACGACCGGGGGAGCCTCAGCCTCGCGGCGACCGCGACGTACGACGACCTGACCGCGCCGGACGTGGTTGTCGTGCCCGGAGGTCCCGGCACGATCGAGGCGCTGTCCGACACGGCGCTGCTGGGCTGGATCGCACGGGCCCACGAGCACACCCGGTGGACGACCTCGGTGTGCAGCGGCTCGTTCCTGCTGGGCGCGACGGGGCTGCTCAAGGGCCGCAGGGCGACCACCCACTGGGGCTGGCTGGACCAGCTCGCCGGGTTCGGTGCCGAGCCGGTCGGCGAGCGCGTGGTGACCGACGGAAAGATCGTGACGGCGGCGGGGGTGTCGGCCGGCATCGACATGGCGCTGACCCTGCTGGCCGCGATGTGCGGCGAGGAGACGGCCCAGGCCGTGCAGCTCGCGATCGAGTATGACCCGCGGCCGCCGTTCGACGCGGGCAGCCCGAGCACCGCTCCGGCTGGCCTGACCGGCAAGGCGTTGGCCCTCATCGGCTGAGCCCGCGGACGGGTCAGGTGTCGGGCGGGAGCTGGTCGAGGCCGAGGGCGCCGAAGTGGCCCCGGGTGGCGAAGCGTCCCGGGGGAGCGTGGTGCCGGCCGGGAGACGGCACCCGGTGACGATGCCGCGCGGGGGTGGCCCGCCGCCGCACGCGTCAGAAGCCTTGCGGTGATTCGAGGCGGATGCCGAGCTGGGAGTAGAGCTCCAGCTGGTCGTAGTAGTCCCGATCGGTGATGATCCTGCCGTTCTCGACCGCGCAGGCACAACTGCCTCGCACGGTGATACGACGGCCCGTCGCGGCTGCCGTCTGGCCGCCCGGCAGCAGGAGCGGGCCCATGTGGGTGCCGGTCATGACGTACTCGGTGAAGGCGGGGTCCTCGCAGGGGGCCTTGTACCAGGCGGTGTAGCAGATATCGGGGAAGACTTTGTAGAGATCCTCGTAGGCCCAGGCGATCTGCTCATGGCCCTCCGCGATGCCCGCCGGGCTGACGTACACGGCGTCGAGCGCGTAGCAATCCAGCACGCCGTAGAGGTCGTGACTGTTGATCGCGTCGAAGAGTCTGTCTTTGACTTGTCGAGCACTCGGCATCGTCATATCACCTCCTCGGCGCTCGATGTCCGGCAGTGCCGCAGAGAACTGGTTTCAATCTAACAAGGCCGGACCTGCGGGAATGCCTCCCGGATCTGCTCTTCGGCGCACCGGCGGGCCGGGCAGTGCTTCGTCGCCGGTCTACGCCCGGCTCGCCGATGTGCCGACCGGACCGGCATAGCCGGCGCCGCGCCGCCTGATGACGATCTCGACCACCACCAGGTTGACGATCCAGCCCAAGGCCTGGCCGATCGGGATCATCGAGGTCGCCAGTTCTCCCATCGACCCCGCGCCGCGGAAAGGTAGCTGCGCGAGCAGGAGCAGGGGCACGAGGATGCGCGCGGTGACGGCGAGGAACGTCAGGGCGTAATTGCGCATCATCCAGTCGCGGTGACTGCCGAAGTCGCGTCGGCGGGCGGCCCGATAGGCGAGGCCACCGGTGATCAGCCACAGGACGGCCGCGGTCGTGAGGCCGATCTGCGTCATGAGGCGGCCCGACCACAGCGCGACCGGGATCGTGGCCACCGTGGACGGCAGCACCCCGGCGAGGAGATACACCCGGCCGAGCGTCCGATGGAGCCGCCTGCGCGCCCGCACCTTGGGCATGAACTGCAAGGACCCGAGCACGAGCGCGATCGCGGCGGTCCCAATGTGGCCGACCAGGACGTAATAGTGCAGGCTGTCGCGTACGGCGAGGCGGCTGTCGTCGATGTCGAGGCCGAGGTACGGATAGACGAGCACCGAAGTCGCGGTGACCGCGACGATGAAGATCAACCATGCCGTTCGCCTGCGCATGGCCCGCAGCCTCGCAGGCACGGGCCGCCGAGGCATCCACCCGGGGATGGCCGTACGCATACGTAGATGGGCGTACGGACTGCGACGCCTCGGCGTCACGCGTTGAACGGCGGCAGCCGGAGAACACGGCCTCGTCAGGCGACTCCCCTTATGCCCGAGGATGCGCGGAAGGGGGGATTGGGGAGCCGCCCGACGTTCGCGGCTATGCGTCCAGGCCCTCGCTCTTGGCGATCACACGAGCGAGCTTGTCGGAGAACTCCTCCCGCCACGCCTTCTGCTGCCCGATCTCATCGAGCACGGTCGCGAACGCGGCACGGAACCCTTCCAAGGTCTCGCGGATGTCCTCCTGACCGGCACGGAGCTCGGCTGTAGTGGCACGTAGCTCGGCTGTGGTGGCGCGCAGTTCCTCCACCCCGGTGCGCAGCTCGGCCGTTTCGGCGCGGAGTTCGTCCTGGCCCTTGCGGAGGTCCTCCGTGATCGCCCGCAGCTCTTCCTGCCCCTTGCGGAGCTCGGCCGTTTCGGCGCGGAGTTCGTCCTGGCCCTTGCGGAGGTCCTCCGTGATCGCCCGCAGCTCTTCCTGCCCCTTGCGGAGCTCGGCCGTTTCGGCTCGCACCTCCTCCAGCCCTGCTCGCAGCTCGCTCTGTCCGGCGCGGAGCTCCTCCACTCCGGTGCGCAGCTCGTCCTGACCGGCGCGGAGCTCCTCCTGCCCCTTACGCAGTTCCTCCTGTCCCTTGCGCAGTTGGTGCTGACCCATGCGCAGGATGCTCATCTGTCCCTTGCATTCCACCAGCGCTGTCGAGTGCAGCGCCTGCGTGCTTCTTATCTCGAAGACCTGGCCTCTGATCTCGGCCACGTCACGCTCTAGCGCGTCGATGCGCTCCTCGGTTACAGGCATGGCCGACAGGATAGGGATGCCGGGCCGATCACGCACGGTGAAACGGCGATCTCCCTTCGTGTGGTCCTGTCGCCTGGGCCCTGCCCCGTTGTGGACCCGTTGGAAGCGCCTCTGCCTGAATTCGCGGGCAGCAGTCAGTCCTCCGCCGGCCAGTTCTCCGGTTCGCACACATAGGAACCCCGATGGGGGACGGTGAAGACGTAGCCTCGGTCTCGAAGGAGTCCGACCGCCTGTCGCACGGTCATCTTGGCTACGCCGTACTGCTGCACGAGGGACTTCTCGCTGGGGATCGGCCGATTCGGTTTCAGTTCCCCGCGGCGGATCCGCTCGGCGATCTCCCGGGCGATCAGCTCGCGCAGGAGGGGCTTTCGCCGGGGGTGGTATATGGTGCCGTCTCCTACGAAGGTTCCTTCGCCCTGCACCGTGTGCACAAGGCCGAGTTCCCTCAGTTCCCGGGCGGCCCGGCGGGCTGTGAGACGGGCCACGCCGAACTCGGCCTCCATCTCGGCCTCGCTGGGGATTGCATCACCTTCGACCAGCTCGCCTCGGCGGATCCGTTCCTGGATCATGTCGGCGATCTGCTTGTAAACGGGCACCGGTCCATCATGGTCGAGCATAGGTCGACCATAGACCGGTCCAGACGACTAGACGATGGAAACTGCTAATCCGTCGGCCACTTGTCCTCCGGTGATACAAAGCTCCCTCGTTGGGGGACGGTATAGACCCAGCCCTGCTCGCGGAGGCGACCGATCGCCCTGCGTACCGTCTCGCGTGCCACCTCGTACTTCTGGACCAGTGCCGACTCGCTGGGAATGGGACGGCGCGGCCGCAGGTCGCCGTTGCGAATCCCCTCGACGATGTCGTCTGCGATCTTCCGGTACATCGGAATCTTCCGGGGCTCTCGCGGCGTGGAGTCCGGTGAGGTCACGAACGTGCCCTCGCCCTGCACCGTGTAGATCAAGCCTTCCTCTCGCAGCATGTGGAAGGCGCGGCGTGCCGTGGTCCGGGCCACGCCGAACTCGCTCTGGATGGCGGCCTCGCTCGGGATGGGGTGTCCGGGCGGAAGTTCGCCTCGCTGGATCTGCCGCCGGATGATCTCGGCGATCTGCACGTACAGATGCGTGTCACCGTCATGGTCGAGCACGCTCGCAGCCTAGACGACCGGTTACGAGCAGATGTGTATGACTATGTCTGATTAGGCGTTGTGTTTTGTCCTGGGCAACGCAATACAACTAGACGTATTATCTCTCCTCGAGAAGAGGCCAAGGCACGCGGCGCCAGGCGGTGTCGGTGACGATCACGTGGTCGAGGAAGCGGAGGCCGACGGTGTCGGCGGCCTCGTGGAGGCGGGCCGTGACCTCGACGTCGGCGGGGCTGGGGTCGAGCGATCCGCTCGGGTGGTTGTGGGCGAGGCCGAAGGCGGTCCCGCCGGAGAGGAGGACGGTCGTGACGATGTCGCGGACGGGCGCGGGGGTGTGGTCGCTGCCCCCCTCGGTGACCACGGTGCGGCGCAACACCGCGCCGCGGCCGTCGCACACGATCACGACGAGCCGCTCGCGCGGCTGCCCGTGCAGCAGGGGAGCGGCAGCCGAAGCGATGTCGGCCGAGCAGGTGATCCGGCTTCGCTCCGGCTCCGCCTGGGCCCGCCGTACGAGGTGGAACGCCGCCGCCACGCGGGCGGCCTTGGCGGGGCCGACACCGGGGACGGCGAGCAGCCGATGGGGCTCGGATCGGGCCAGTTCGCCGAGGTCGCCGCAGTGGGCGATGAGCTGGGAGGCGAGCTCGACGGCGCTCACGCCCCTGCTGCCCGAGCCGAGCAGCAGGGCGAGCAGTTCCCTGTCGGCGAGCGCCGCGGCTCCCGACGTCATCAGCCGCTCGCGCGGCCGGTCGGTCAGGGGCATGTCCTTGACGCGCATCGGCACCTCCGGATGGGGGATCCGGAACGGTTGTACCAGTGGGCACCGACACTCAGAGGGGACTGGGAATGCCGTAGACCAGGCGAAACCTGTCGCCCGGCACCACCGCGTCGCTGGTCTCGACCGGACGCTCGCCGACCCAGTACGTGCGCTCGATCTGGAGCACCTGGACGCCGGCGGGGAGTTCGAGCAGATCGCTCTCGGTCGGCTGGGGGACGCGGACGTGCACGGTCTCGCTGATCTCGGTGACCGTCAGGCCGCTCGCCGCGAGCCGGAAGGCCGCGCTCCTGCGTTCGTACGTGCCCTCCTCGGGCGCCTGGCTCTGCCCCGGCTCGACCGGTTCGTACGAGGTGAGCAGCTGCATCGGGCGGCCGTCGCCGCGGAAGATGTAGCGGGTCCTGATCACCGGGCTGCTCTCCCCGAGACGCAGCCGTTGGGCGATCTCCGGAGGGGCGTCGGCGAGCTCGCTGCGCCAGCTCCAGCTGGGTTGTCGCCCGCCCGCCTGCATGTCGCTGGCGAAGGCGGCGTGCGGTTCGGGGAAGCGGCTGCGATGGAGCGGGAGCAGGACCGGTTTCTCCCGCACCCGGTGACCGGAGCCCACCCGGCCGATGATGAGGCCCTCCTGGGCGAGCACACGCAGGGCGTGCCGGGCGGCCGTCTCTCCGACACTGTACTTCCGGGTGATCTGGTGCCGCGAAGGAATCGGTGCGCCCGGTGGGAGCGTTCCGTCGACGATCTGGCGGCGAATGTCCTCGACTACGCGCAGGTAGACCGGATCAGAGTTTGCCATCAATCCATCCCTGAGGGGGCGACGGGTCGTCCAAATCTTGGCGTATCCGCCGGGCAACCGAGAGTGACGGGGAAGGCCTGTGACTCCAACTTTGCCTGGTGAAAGGGCTGCTAATGGGTGATTGCGCCGCTAAGCGGCCAGGTGCCGATATTCCCCTTCCGCCGCCCTATCACGGCATCCATGCCGGCCCTCCCATAGACGGGTACAAGAAGATCAACTGGATGAAACCCACCAACCGCAGTGATCGCGTGCGGGTGCGCCTCCATACCTGCGAGTGCAAGGCGACGATCTACGAGCTGTGCTCGGCGGGCGGACTGATGTTCATCCGGCGGACGAAGCGGGGCAAGAAGCTGGAGATCCATGAGACCGAGCGGCTCATCGCCGCGCGGATGGAGAAGCTCTGGGCAAGGCTCCTCTCCGGGGAGGCCCACTGACCCCGAACCGGCCAAGACGACCCCGGCGGCCGGCGGCCGGAGGGCCCACGGTCAGACGTTCTGCCCATGAACGTCAGTGATGGCGGAAGAGGGCGACACGCTGCCGATGACTTTGAGAAGGCGTGGCGTGAGCCGACCGGGATTCGCATCGCCCCGGAGCCTGTCTTCATGCTCCGCTGACGGAAACCGTTCACCTGCCTCACCGTTGAGGGCGGCTGGAGGGCGGACGCTGCCGGGGTTTCCGTGGTGATGGCGGCCGGAGGGGTGTTGGCCGGTTTCCGCGGCGGCGGCCTCCGCGGCCCGCAGGTGCCCGGGAGGCGCGCCGGAGGGCCGGGACGTGCGGAAACCGCCGTTCTCCGCCTTCGGGAAAAATATCGCCAGAGGCGTGTAACGCCCGCGTAAGGAACGGCGATTCCCGGTTAGAGGTCGCTGATGTGTGTACCCCCGAGCACATATCGGCGGCCTCTTCCGCTGTCGGCGAGCGGCGGGCGGTACGGGACATAACGGGGTGGCGAGGTCCATCACTCCTGTGGATCCGGGTACCGTTCGGTCTATGGCATCGCCTACTGGAACCTCCGACGCCCCCTTCGGCCGCACTCTGACCGCGATGGTCACACCGTTCACCTCAGACGGCGCCGTCGACTATGAGGGCGTCCAGCGCCTCGCCGCCTATCTCGTCGACGAGCAGCGCAACGACGGATTGGTCGTCAGCGGCACCACGGGGGAGTCCCCCACCACCTCCGACGAGGAGAAGGACCGCATCCTCCGCGCGGTCCTCGAGGCCGTGGGCGACCGGGCCACCGTCGTGGCCGGCGCCGGCACCAACGACACGCGGCACAGCGTCGAACTGGCGCGAGCCGCCGAGCGCGCGGGGGCGCACGGCCTCCTGGTGGTGACTCCGTACTACAACAAACCGCCGCAGGAGGGCCTGCTCCGGCACTTCACGACCGTCGCGGACGCGACCGGTCTTCCGGTGATGCTGTACGACATCCCCGGCCGCTCGGGGGTGCCCATCGCGACCGAGACCCTGTTCCGGCTGGCCGAGCACCCGCGCATCGTCGCGGTCAAGGACGCCAAGGGCGACCTGTTCGCGGGCTCGCAGGTGATGGCCTCCACCGACCTCGTCTTCTACTCCGGCGACGACCTGCTGAACCTGCCGTGGCTGTCCGTGGGTGCGGCCGGGTACGTCAGTGTGGTGGGACATGTGGCGGGTGCCGAGCTGGCCTCGATGGTCGACTCCTACCGGGCCGGCGACGTCGAGAAGGCGCTCGCCATCCACCGTCAGCTCCTTCCGGTGGTCTCGGCGATCATGACGCGCACCCAGGGCGCGATCATGGCCAAGGCGGCGCTGAAGCTGATGGGCCAGGACGCCGGGCACGTCCGGCCGCCGCTTGTGGACGCGACGAAGGAGCAGATCGCGGCGCTTCGCGAGGACCTCATCACGGGGGGCCTCAAGCTTGTGGAATAGATCAGCAGATGGAGCCGAATGAGCGACTTGATCAAAAGAAACGACGATAGGGGATCGCGCGTCCGCGGCCACCGTACCCGGGGCGAGGACGGCGAGCGGCCCCGGAACGAGCTCGGGGCGGAGGTCGCGGAATGAGTCGTCCGCATCCCGAGCTCGGGCCGCCCCCGCCGCCGCCGGAGAACGGCCTGCGCATCGTCGCGCTGGGCGGCCTCGGCGAGATCGGCCGCAACATGGCCGTGTTCGAGTACGACGGCCGCCTGCTCGTGGTGGACTGCGGCGTGCTGTTTCCCGAGCCGGACCAGCCGGGCGTCGATCTCATCCTGCCCGACTTCGACTACATACGGGGGCGGCTCGGCGACATCGAGGCGCTCGTGCTCACGCACGCCCACGAGGACCACATCGGCGCGGTGCCGTACCTGCTGCGGGAACGCGGCGACATTCCGATCGTCGGCTCGCGGCTGACGCTCGGGCTCATCGAAAGCAAGCTGACCGAGCACCGGATGCAGCCGGTCAAGGTCGAGGTGATCGAGGGGGAGCGGCGCTCGTTCGGGCCGTTCGAGTGCGAGTTCGTCGCGGTCAACCACTCGATTCCCGACGCGCTGGCCGTGGCGATCCGCACCCCGGCGGGCCTCGTGCTGCACACCGGCGACTTCAAGATGGACCAGCTTCCGCTGGACGGGCGGCTGACCGACCTCGGGGCGTTCGCCCGGCTCGGCGCCGAGGGCGTCGACCTGCTGATGTCCGACTCCACCAACGCGGAGGTGCCGGGCTTCGTCACCAGCGAGCGCGAGATCGCGCCGGTTATCGACGAGGTCTTCCGCACCGCCACCAAGCGGATCATCGTGGCGAGCTTCGCCTCGCACATCCACCGCGTCCAGCAGATCATGGACGCGGCCGAGAAGCACGGCCGCAAGGTCGCGCTCATCGGCAGGTCGATGGTCCGCAACATGGGCGTGGCGCGGGAGCTCGGCTACCTGAAGGTGCCGGCCGGCCTGCTGGTGGACTCCCGGGAGATCGAGGAGTGGCCGCCGGAGGACGTGGTGCTGATCTGCACCGGGTCGCAGGGCGAGCCGATGGCGGCGCTGTCGCGCATGGCCAACCGCGACCACCCGATCAGGATCGCCGAGGGCGACACCGTCCTGCTCGCCTCGTCGCTGGTGCCGGGCAACGAGACCGCGGTCAGCAAGGTCATCAACGGCCTCAACCGCTGGGGCGCGCGGGTGGTCCACAAGGGCAACGCGCGGGTGCACGTCTCCGGTCACGCCGCCGCGGGCGAGCTGCTGTACGTGCTCAACCTCACCAAGCCGTCCAACTTCATGCCGGTGCACGGGGAGTGGCGGCACCTGCGGGCACACGCCCGGCTGGCCGAGCTGACCGGCGTTCCCCGGGAGAACATCGTGATCGCCGAGGACGGCGTGGTCGTCGACCTCGTCGACGGCCAGGCGAGGATCACCGGCGCGGTCCCGTGCGGGTATGTCTTCGTGGACGGCACCTCGGTGGGCGACATCACCGACGTGGCGCTCAAGGACCGGCGCATCCTGGGCGACGAGGGGTTCATCTCCATCGTCGTCGTCGTGGACTCCACCACGGGGAAGCTGACCGGCGGACCGGAGATCACCGCCCGCGGCTCGGGCATCGACCCCGACGCGTTCGACGCGGTGATTCCGCAGATCGAGGCCGCGCTGCAGGAGGTCGCCGCGTCCGGGGTCGCCGACGAGATGCAGATCCGCCGGACCATCAAACGTACGGTGGGGCGCTGGGTGAACGAGACCTACCGCCGCCGTCCAATGATCATTCCGGTGGTCGTCGAGGTCTGACCTTCCCGTTGTACTCGGAGACGGGCGTGGCGTAGCGTCCCGCCCGTGTCCGAGGTGACGATCATTTACCGCAAGTACGGCGGGGCGTTGCATTGGCATCACCCCGCGTGGCTGCTCGGCGAGGACGAGCACGGGGTCTGGGCCGGTTGTCCCTCCGGGATGGTCGCCCGGCGGGGGCACGAGCGCCCCACGGTCTTCGAGCACGCGTCCGTCATGCTGTTTCCCCGCGACGCGTGGTGGACGGCGGCGTTCAACGCGCCGCCGCACAAGGCGGAGATCTACTGCGACATCACGACGGTCCCCGTGCACGGCGACGCCCGGATCACGATGGCCGACCTCGACCTCGACGTGCTCCGCATGCGCGACGGACGGCTGATCCTGGACGACGCGGACGAGTTCGCCGAGCACCAGGTGCGGTACGGCTACCCGGAGGAGATCATCCGCCAGGCGGAGCGGTCGGCCGCCTGGCTGATGGACGCCGTCGGCAGCCGCACCGGCCCCTTCGGCGGCGCCCACCACCGCTGGCTGTCCCTCGTGACCTGAGCCGACGTGGGCGGGGGCGCGGTGATGCGGGGGCACGCGGGGACACGCCTTGTCATGTGGCCCACACACACCGCCGGGTTCGGCGGAGACTCTGCCG
>JADGHC010000153.1 GCA_019689655.1 Microbispora sp. | reverse complement strand
GGCCGCCGGGCGCCCCCCCCGGGCCCCCCACCACGTGCGCCTCCACGTGGAGCTGAAGTCCGATCCCACCCGCCCGGAGCTGTGCCCGGACCCGCGCCGCTTCGTCGAGGAGGTCGTCGGCGAGCTCGACCGGCACGACCGGCTGTCGCGGGCGGCCCTGCTCAGCTTCGACTGGCGCATCCTGGAGATCGCCAGGCCGCTCGTCGAGCGCCGGTACGCCCTGGTCGAGCGCGACACGATGACGCCGGCGTGGATGAACGGCATCCGTCTCGGCGAGGTCGGCGGCGACCTCGCGGCGGCGGCCGCGGCGGTGGGGGCGACGACGCTGTCCCCCGACCGGGTGCTCGTCGACGAGGCGCTGATGGCCGCGGCGGACCGGCAGGGCCTGCCGGTGGTGGTGTGGACGGTCAACGAGCCCGACGAGGCCGCCCGGCTGATCGACATGGGGGTGGCCGGCATCGTCACCGACTACCCCGACCGCATGCGCCGCCTGTGGAAGTCCCGGGGCCTGCCGCTGCCCGAGCCGGTGACCCCGCTCCGCCCGGTGGGTGCCTGAGCGTCCTGACGTGGGAAGAGCCCCGCCCGAGGCGCCTTCGGCGCCGAGACGGGGCTCCACGTTACCCACAAGAATGGCTCGCACGGCCGTTCACCAGCCAAGCTCATCGGAGCGTGCTCGTCAAATCGCCGAGCGTGACCCGCCCCGGGCCGTGCCGCCGTTACTCTTCCAGGGACAGCGCGCCGGACGGGCACAGTTGCACGGCCCTGGCCACGGCGGGCCGTACGTCGTCCGGCGGCTCGGTGTCGAGCACCACGACCGTCCCGTCGTCCTCGCTCTGGTCGAACACCTCGGGCAGCGTGAGCACGCACATCCCCGCACCGATGCAGCGCCCGGTGTCCGCTTTGATCTTCATCGTCTCCCCCAGCGACTTCCTCACCACAACACCGGCAGGCGGTGGACACCATAGATCGCCATGTCGGACCGCATCGGGACCTCCCGCGCCGGCACGGCAAGGCGCAGGTTGGGAAAACGGCGCAGCAGGGCGGGAAAGGCGATGCGCATCTCGATCCGGGCGAGCTGCTGCCCCAGGCACTGGTGGATGCCGTGCCCGAAGCTCAGGTGCCCGTGCGCCGGCCGGGTCACGTCGAGGGTGTCCCCGCCCTCGAACCGCTCGGGGTCCCGGTTCGCCGCCGCGATGGACAGCGTCACCGACTCGCCCGCCTTGATCTGCACGCCGCCGATCTCCACGTCCTCCAGCGCCGCACGCACCGGGCCGATGTGCACGATGCTGAGGTAGCGCAGCAGCTCCTCGACCGCGTTCTCGACGGCCACCGGGTCGTCCCGTACGACGGCGAGCTGGTCCGGGTTCGTCAGCAGCGCGAAGGTGCCGAGGCCCAGCATGTTCGCGGTCGTCTCGTGGCCCGCGATGAGCAGCAGCAGCCCGACACCGGCGATCTCCTCGGTGGTCAGCTCCCCGCCCGCGATCAGGCCGCTCAGGATGTCGTCGGCCGGTTCCTTCGACTTCAGGGCCACCAGGTGGTGCAGGTAGGCCAGCAGGTCGTTGACCGCCGCCCGGATGTCCCGCATCGACGAGCTCAGGTTCAGCAGCACGGCCGAGTCGCGCTGGAACTTCGCCCGGTCCTCGTACGGCACGCCGAGCAGTTCACAGATCACCAGCGAGGGGATGGGCAACGCGAAGGACTCGACGAGGTCGGCGGGGGCGCCCTCGCGCTCCATGGCGTCGAGGCGGCCGTTGGTGATCTCCTCGATCCGCGGTTCGAGCTGTTTCATCCGCCGTACGGTGAACTGCCCGGTCAGCAGCCGGCGGAAGCGGGTGTGCGCGGGGGGATCCATCCGGAGGAAGAACCCCGGCGTGAGCGGTTCCTTGTTGAGCTCGCCGCGCTGCGGGATCGGTGAGTGCAGCAGTTCGCTGCGGGTGCTGAAGCGGTTGTCCGCCAGGATGGCACGCGCCTCGGCGTAGCCGGTCACCAGCCAGCCCTCGTGCCCGTCCGCGTACATCATCCGCTGAATCGGCGCCTCGGCACGCAGGCGTGCGAGTTCGTCCGGCGGGTCGAAAGCTCGTTCCCGTGTGAGGGGGAGGGTCGCCGGCCGGGGTGTCGCCTCTGTCATGACACGCTCCTGTGAGAGTGGAAACGGTCGATGTGTCGAGCGCCCGCTCCCCCCACCTAACAACATCATTTGACTTATCGCAATGACTGATTGCTCATGATTCCGGTCAATGATGGCTACGCGTCCAGATCTGACCGGAAAGGAATACCGGCAGGTCGCCGGGGATGTGGCGCCTGCCGGAACGCATGCGGGACGGGGGTGCGCGCTTCCGCCGGGACGCGTGGCGTTCCGGCGGATAGGGGAGGTCAGAGCCAGCCGTTGCGGCGGAAGGCGCGGTGGAGGAGCGTGCAGATGAGGACCATGACGCCGATCACGACCGGGTAGCCGTACGCGGAGTGCAGCTCGGGCATGTGCTCGAAGTTCATGCCGTAGATGCCGGCGATCATCGTGGGGACCGAGATGATCGCCACCCAGGAGGAGATCTTGCGCATGTCCTCGTTGGCGAGGGCGTTGGAGCGGGCCAGGGCGGCCTGGAGGATCGAGTCGGACAGCTCGTTCGAGGCCTGGACCTGCTCGCACACGCGGGACAGGTGGTCGCCCACGTCGCGGAAGTACTCGCGCATCTCGGAGGGGATGCTGCGCCGCTGGGGAAGGGCGTTGAAGGGGGACTGGAGCGGTCCGACGGCCCGCTTGAGCTCCAGCATCTCGCGCTTGAGCTGGTAGATCCGGTTGATGTCGCGGGAGCTGACCTCCGCGAAGACGGCCGCCTCAACCTCTTCGAGCTCGGCCTGCATGAGGTCGGCGACCTGCAGGTACTTGTCCACGACGTGGTCGGCGATGGCGTGCAGGACGCCGGTCGGGCCACGGCTGATCAGCTTCGGCTTCGACTCCAGCTTCTCGCGGACGTCGCCGAGCGGGCAGTGCCGCCCGTGCCGTACGGTCACGACGAAGTCGGGGCCGACGAACACCATGATCTCGCCGGTGCCGATGATCTCGCTGCTCGTCGCGGACCCCTCGTGGCCGCGGAACGCGACGGTCTTGAGCACCACGAACAGCGAGTCGCCGTACCGCTCGACCTTGGGCCGCTGGTGGGCCTTGATGGCGTCCTCGACGGCGAGCGGGTGCAGGCCGAAGACCTCGGCGAGCCACTCGACCTCGGGCGCGGCGGGCTCGTACAGCCCGACCCAGACGTACGCGTCCGATGCCTCGCCGGCCTCGTTGTGCTCGCGGACCAGGCGCACGGCCTCGGGAATGCCCCCGGCGGCGATCTTCTTGCCGCCGATGTACGCACCGAATTCGACAAGGGAGTTGCTCGGCGGCACGCAGCGTACGACCGGCTCGGCGTTCACCGGCGCGGAGCCGAGTCGCGTGGGCAGAACGCGTACGTGCCTGTTGATGCGGGGAAAGAGCAGAGAGGAGCGCATGGCGGTCCCTTCCCGCCCGAGCCGGCACGCTCTACGCGCGACGCGATGTCACCCCTTCTTACAGGCGTGAGCTGCCCCTCGGGCTTCAGTTCCGAAGTGGTCGGGAATGCGCACGACGTACGTGCGCGAGCACGTACTGACGGGATCACCAGAATTCATCCCAGACCACCTCCAATCGCCACGAGACAGCACGAAGCCTGTCCAACCTACCACATCGCCGCTGGGCGGCCTTTCCAGAGTACCCCTGTCAAGTGCCGTCGATCATGCACTTCCCGCCAAAAACCACCCGAACAAACTAGTCATCTCTGTGTATCTCCCTCTAAATCGGGCGGCGGACGCACGCCCGAGCATGAAGGCGGCCGGACACTGCGAGAATGGTCGGGTGCGCGTTCTTGTCATCGGTTCCGGAGGCCGCGAGCACGCCCTGTGCCGGGCACTGCGGCTCGACCCCGCCGTCGTGGAAGTCCACTGTGCTCCCGGCAACGCCGGCATCGCCGAGGTGGCCACCCTGCACCAGGTCACGCCGACCGACGGCGCGGCCGTGACCGCGCTCGCCGAGCGGCTGGGCGTCGATCTCGTCGTGATCGGTCCCGAAGCGCCGCTGGTCGCCGGCGTCGCCGACGCGGTCAGGGCCGCCGGCATCGCCTGCTTCGGGCCGTCGGCGCAGGCGGCGCGGATCGAAGGGTCCAAGGCGTTCGCCAAGGACGTGATGACGGCCGCCGGAGTGCCGACCGCACGCTCGCACACCTGCACGACCGAGGAGGAGGCCGCGGCGGCGCTCGACGCGTTCGGCCCGCCGTACGTCGTGAAGGACGACGGCCTGGCCGCGGGCAAGGGCGTGGTCGTGACCGACAGCCGCGAGGAGGCGCTGGCGCACGCCGAGGCGTGCGGGCGGGTCGTCATCGAGGAGTACCTCGCCGGCCCCGAGGTGTCGCTGTTCGCTTTGTGCGACGGCACCGGCGCGGTGGCGCTGCAGCCGGCGCAGGACTTCAAGCGGGCCTACGACGGCGACAAGGGCCCCAACACCGGCGGCATGGGCGCCTACACCCCGCTGCCGTGGGCGCCGGACGACGTGTCCGAGCGGGTCATGGCCGAGATCGTCCGCCCGACCGTGGCCGAGATGGCCCGGCGCGGCACGCCGTACACGGGAGTGCTGTACGCCGGGCTGGCGCTGACCGCGGACGGGCCCAAGGTGATCGAGTTCAACGCGCGGTTCGGCGACCCGGAGACCCAGGTCGTGCTCGACCGGCTGGAGACCCCGCTGGGCGGGCTGCTGCTCGCCTGCGCGACCGGCACGCTCGCCGGGCACCCGCCACTGCGCTGGCGCGACGGCGCCGCCGTGACCGTGGTGCTCGCCGCGGAGAACTACCCGGCCGACCCGGTGAAGGGCGACCCCATCGGGGGGCTTCCCGTGACGGTCGAGGGCGCGTACGTGCTGCACGCCGGCACGGCCCGCGACGGGGACGGCCGGCTCGTGTCCAGCGGCGGGCGGGTGCTCAACGTGGTCGGCACCGGGCCCGACGTGGCCCGGGCGCGGGCGCGGGCCTACGAGGCGCTGGAGCAGATCACGCTGCGCGGCTCCCACCACCGCTCCGACATCGCCCTGGCCGCCTCGTCGTCCTGACCGCTGCTCGAGACGGTGTGCGGGGCTGGGAGAATGTAACGGTGAAGCACCTGCACTCCGGCAAGGTACGTGACCTCTACGAGACACCCGACGGGCTGCTGCTGATGGTCGCGTCCGACCGCATCTCGGCCTTCGACTACGTGCTCGAGCCCGGCATCCCCGACAAGGGGAAGATCCTCACCCGGCTGTCGCTGTGGTGGTTCGAGCAGCTCAAGGACGTGGTCCCCAATCACGTGGTCTCGACCGACGTGCCGGCGGAGTTCGCCGGCCGCGGAGTGCTGTGCCGCAAGCTGCGGATGGTGCCGGTGGAGTGCGTGGCCCGCGGCTACCTCACCGGCTCCGGGCTCGTGGACTACCGCAGGGAGGGCGCCGTCTCCGGCGTACGGCTCCCGGAGGGGCTCACCGACGGGTCGCGGCTGCCCGAGCCCATCTTCACGCCGTCGACCAAGGCCCCGATGGGCGAGCACGACGCCCCCATGACGTTCGATCAGGTCGTCGCCGAGGTGGGGCAGGACGTGGCCGAGCGGCTGCGCCGGATCACCCTCGACGTCTACCGCCGCGGGGCCGAGATCGCTTTGGAACGCGGCATCATCCTGGCGGACACCAAGATCGAGCTGGGCTGGGACGACGACGGCGTGCTGACGTTGGGCGACGAGGTGCTGACGCCCGACTCCTCCCGATTCTGGCCTCTGGACCAATGGGAGCCGGGCCGCTCCCAGCCGTCGTTCGACAAGCAGTTCGTCAGGGACTGGTTGCTGTCCCCCGAGTCGGGCTGGGACAGGTCGTCCGGCGAGGCGCCCCCGCCGCTGCCCGACGAGATCGTCGAGCGCACCCGCAGCCGCTATATCGAGGCGTACGAGCGGCTCACCGGCGACCGCTTCCGCGGCTGAACCACAAAGGCCGCACAAGTAGTCTCAATCGACCTCGTTCCCCCACGCGTTCTGGGGGCAGTTCCTCTCCGAAACTCCCGCGACAGCGGCTACTCTAGGCCGATCGTCCCCGCCGACGATCCGGCTGCCGGCTGACGGGAGTCCCCCATCCTTCCCCCGAAATAGGAGTCGAATTCATGGTCCGTTACCGCGTGCGCGGTGGCAACGTACTGCGTGGAACCGCCTTCATCCAGGGCGCGAAGAACGCCGTACTGCCCATGATCGGCGCGGCGCTGCTCGCGGCCGAAGGCCGCACGGTGCTCCGCAACGTACCCGTCATCGAGGACGTGCGCCGGGCGGTCGAACTCGCCCAGGCCGTGGGTGCGAAGGTGGAGTTCCACGAGAGCGAGCGGACGCTCGTCATCGACGCCTCCAAGCTGACCAGCCCGGTCCTGCCCGCGGCGATCGCCCGCAGGTTCCGGGGATCGGTGTTGTTCGTCCCCGCGCTGCTCCACCGCCTGGGCGAGGCGATCATCGAGGGCATCGGCGGGTGCAACCTCGGCAGCCGCAACCTCGACTTCCACTACCTGGGCTACAAGCGCCTGGGCGCGATGGTGGACGAGGGCGACACCGTCATCCACATCAAGGCCGGCCGCCTGGTCGGCGCCCCGCTGTACCTCGACACCCCGTCGCACACCGGCACCGAGAACCTGATCATGGCGGCCACGCTGGCGCCGGGCACCACCGTCATCGAGAACGCGGCACTCGAACCCGAGGTGCTCGACGTCATCACGATGCTGACCCGGATGGGCGCGCGCATCCGCGGCGGCGGCACGGGCTTCATCACGGTCGAGGGCGTGGACGAGCTGACCGCGGTCGAGCACACGGTGATGCCCGACCGGCTCGACGCGGGCGTGTTCGCCATGGCCGCGGCGATCACCGGAGGCGAGCTGAGCCTGGTCGGCGCCTCCCTCGAGCACCTCGGCGTGGTCCGGTGGAAGCTGGAGCAGATGGGCGTCGAGTTCGAGACCCACGGCGCGGTGCTCCAGGTCCGCCGCAACCGCCCGCTGCGCCCGATCAACGTCATCACCGACACCTTCCCCGGCTTCGCCACCGACCTGCAGTCGCCTCTGATGACCGTGGCCTGCCTCGCCGACGGCTCCAGCTACATCCACGAGCGCATCTTCGACGGCCGCTTCGCGCTCGCCGGCGAGCTGAACAAGATGGGAGCGAACGTCGAGGTCCAGGGCAGCCGGGCGGTCGTGCACGGACCGACGCCGCTGCACGGCGCCGACGTGACGGCGCACGACCTGCGGTCGGGAATCGCGCTCGTGCTCGCCGGTCTCGCCGCGGAGGGCGAGACGACGATCGGGTCCGGCTATCTCATCGACCGCGGTCACGCCGCGCTCGCCCAGCGCATGCAGGCGCTCGGCGCAGATGTGGTGCGTGAAATTTCCACTTCGGACGAGGGCTGAGACCGGAAACCTTTACTAAAGCCGTGACCAGCGAAAATATCGAGATTTAAGGAGCCGCCGAGACCACCCAGAATGGTATTCCGGCAAATCTGGGCGTGACATTACGGCCTTAACCAGCGATCGTTCCAAAGAGAAGCCACAACAACGAGGGCGACCTGGGATGGGACGAACATTGGTCGAGCGCACGGAAGACACTCCGCGCGGGTCACGTCTGGGCACGGCGACACCCGATCTCACCATCGGCGTGGTGGGATCGCACGATCTGGTCGAACGGGTGATGTTGATGGGGCACTCGGCGGCCCCGGTGCCCTGCCGGCTGGTGGCCGCCGCATACCGGGACGAACAGGAGGCGGCGGACAAGGTGACCCGGCTCGGTCCGGGTGTCGATGCGTGCCTGTTCGCGAGCCCGGTGCCTTTCGAGCTCGCCCGGCGGGCGGGCGTACTGACGATGCCCGCCACGCACGTGCAGCTCGGCGGCGCCGCGCTCGTGGCGGCGATCGCGCGGGCCGCGCTGGACGAGCGGATCGATCCGCGCCGGGTGAGCATCGACGTGCTCGGCAGGCCGGACATCGACGAGGCGTACGCGGACCTCAACCTCTCCTCGGGGGAGGTGCACAGCCGCGACGAGCCGGGCCCGGTCGGCACGATCACGGCCTTCCACGAGCGGCTGCTCCGCCAGGGGGCCACGACGGGCGCGCTCACCTGCGTCCAGGGCGTGGCCGACCGGCTGGCGACCGCCGGGGTGCCGGTGGTGACGATCCGGCCGACCGCCTCCGCCGTCCGTACGGCACTGCACACGGCGGCGCTGCTCGGCGCCCGGCACCGGCTGGAGGAGTCGCAGCTCACGGTGGTGCTGGTCGAGGTGCCGACGCTGCGCGAGCCGGTACGGCGGGCCGCGCCGCGCTACTGGCGCGAGGAGCTGCGGCTGTCGCTGCACCGCCTGCTCGTGCAGGAGGCCAACCGGATCAACGCGAGCGTGTGGCCGATCGACGACCACAGCTACATGGTGGTGACGACGAAGGGCTCGATCGCGGCGGCGACGGACGGGTTCCGGGTGCTGCCGTTCGCCGCCAGAATCCGCGAGGAGCTGGGCCTGGCCATCGAGGTGGGCGTGGGGATGGGCCGCACCACACACGAGGCCGAGACGCACGCGAGGAGCGCGCTGGCCCGCAGCCAGGGCGGCAAGCAGCCGCAGGGCTTCGCGGTGGACCGGGAGGGCCGGGCGCTGGTGCCGCCGCCCCGGATGCCGCCCCAGCCCGGCGGGCCGGTCAAGCACAAGGGGGTCGAGGTGCTGGCGCGCCTGGCCGCCAAACTGGACGGTGGGGACACGGTCGTGGACGCGGAGAGCGCCGGGCGCATGCTCGGGGTGACCCCGCGTACGGCCAGGCGGTTGCTGCGCACGCTGGTTGACGAGGGACTCGCGTGGCCGCTCCCGCCGAACCGCACCCCCCAGCCGGGCCGGCCGCGGCAGCTCTACCGGCTGATCGTGGAGAAGCTGAACCGGTAATCACCCTGCGGAAGCGACGGTCTATTGTCATGACCCATGGAGCGGAACGGTCATGACATTCGGGTGTGGCTGGCGCTGGCGGTCGTGTACGTGGTGTGGGGCTCAACGTATCTCGGCATCGCGATCGCCATCCGTACCCTCCCGCCGATGACGAGCGGTGGGATTCGTTCCGTCGCGGCGGCGCTGGTCCTCGGCACGGTCCTGCTGGTCAGGGCCGTGCCGTTCCGGATGCGGTGGCGGCAGTTCTGCGGCGCCGCACTGGTGGGCCTGCTGCTGCTCGCCGGAGGCAACGGCATGGTGGCCGTGGCCGAGCAGCACATCTCCAGCGGCCTGGCCGCGCTGCTGGTCGCCTCGACCCCGCTGTGGCTGGTCGTGCTCAGGACGGTCTTCCGGGACCGGCCGCACGCGCTGACGCTGGCCGGGGTGCTGGTGGGATTCATCGGCGTCGCCTTCCTGTCGCTCGCCGGCGACGACGCTTCCGGCAGCGGGGCCGGCATCACCGTGGTGCTGCTGGGCTCGGTGTCGTGGTCGGTGGGGTCGTTCCTCTCCCCGCGGATCCCGATGCCGGACAACCCCTTCGTGGCCAGCACGATCGAGATGGCGGTGGGCGGCGTCGCGCTGCTGGCGATGGGCGCGGCCCACGGCGAGCGGCTGCACCTCGGCGCGGTGAGCTGGCAGTCGTGGACGGCCCTGGCCTACCTCGTGCTGGTGGGCTCCCTGGTCGGCTTCACGTCCTACATCTGGCTGCTCGGCCACGCGCCGATCTCGCTCGTGTCCACCTACGCGTACGTGAACCCGGTGGTGGCGGTGATCCTCGGTGCGGCGATCCTGTCGGAACCGGTCACCGCGGCCATGCTGGTGGCGGGAGCCCTGATCGTCGCGGGCGTCGCGCTGGTGGTCTCCACCGAGCGCCGCAGGCCCGCCGCCGTGCCGGCGTCACCGGGTGAATCCGGACGCCTCGCGGATCCTCAGCCGACCTCGGACGCGTGAGACCGATTCGGTCAGCGAAAACACGAGACGAAGCGGAAATTCGAGGCGGCAGCCGAATAGTGCGGCCGAATTCAGCCGCGATCCATCGAATAAGCCGCGATATTCGCACGGGAAATCGGCCGGGCATGCGCGCCTTGCGGATACCGGGCGGCCGGCCCGGCGGGGCGAAGCGGCTGCGACGACAAAGCGCTCGGCGATTCCGCCGAGCGCTCCCGGCTCCCGGCGTACGCACGACTCACGAAGATCCACTACCGTCACAAGGACAACTCAGTCACCACAGCAGAAACCCGGAGGCAACGCCCGGCGGACCCCGATGGGCCGGCTGGCCGCCTCGTGAGGAGCGGCGGATGTACGAGAAGTTCACCACCCGAACGCGACGTGTCGTCATCTTGGCCCAGGAGGAGGCCAAGGCGTTCAACCACGGCTCCATCGGCCCCGAGCACATCCTTCTCGGCCTGATCAGGGAAGGCGAGGCCGTGGCCGCCCAGGTTCTCCGGAACATGGGCGTGGGCCTGGAGGATGTCCGCCTGCGGGTGAAGGAGCTCGTCGGCCTGGGCGACGCCCCGGTGGATCCGCGGCAGCCCATGTCGTTCACCCCGTCGGGCGCCAAGGTCCTCGAATCGGCGAACCAGGAGTCCCTGCAGCGCGGCCGCGACTACATCGGCACCGAGCACCTCTTGCTCGGCCTCGTGCGCGACAACACGAGCGTGGCGTCCCAGATCCTGGTCGGGCTCGGAGCCGACCTCGGCCGGGTGGCGCAGGCCACTGACGAGCTCGTCCAGCAGTACCTGGCCCGCTGACCGCATCGACCCGCGGGATCCGGGTGATCGGTGGCCGGCCTCCGCGTGGGTGCGGAGCCCGACCACCCCCACCTCTCCGGATTGATCAGGCGGCGGAACCGCCGACGACGCTCGTGCCCGGCAGAGCTCGTCTGACCCGGCCCGCCGGGTCACCGGCGGCCACCGAGACGCGCGGGCCCCGGGTCAGTCCTCGCCGAGGGACGGCCGGAACGCCTCGGCGGCGGCGAGAAAGACGTCGTTGGCCTCGCTGTCGCCGATCGAGATCCGGGCGCCCTCCCCGTCGAACGGGCGCACGGCGACGCCCACCTCCGCGCACTTCCCGGCGAACTCCATCGTCCGCTCGCCGAGGCGCAGCCACACGAAGTTGGCCTCGGTGGGCGGGACGGTCCAGCCCTGCGCCAGCAGCGCCTCCCGCACGCGGGTGCGCTCCTTGATCACGGTCTCGACCCGCTCCTGCAACTCGTCCTCGGCCTGCAGGGACGCGATCGCGGCGGCCTGGGCGAGGTGGTTCACCGCGAAGGGCAGCAGCGTCTTGCGGACGGCGGCCGCCACCGGCTCGTGCCCGATCAGGTAGCCGACGCGCAGCCCCGCCAGGCCGTACGCCTTGGAGAAGGTACGCAAGACGGCGACGTTGGGGCGCTCGCGGTAGAGCGTGAGACCGTCGGGCACGTCCGCGTCCCTGACGTACTCCCGGTAGGCCTCGTCGAGGATGACGGTGACGCTTTCGGGCACCCGGTCGAGGAACCGGGTGAGCTCCTCGGTCCGGTTCGCCGTCCCGGTCGGGTTGTTGGGGTTGCATACGAAGATCACCCGCGTCCGCGGCGTCACGGCGTCGGCCATCGCGTCGAGGTCGTGCGTCTCGTCACGCAGCGGCACCTCGACCGGGGTGGCACCCGAAAGGCCGACAAGCAGCGGGTATGCCTCGAACGACCGCCAGGCGTACAGCACCTCCGCGCCGGGCTCGCCGGCCGCCTCCAAGATCTGCTGCGCGACCGCGACCGATCCGGCGCCCAGCGCGATGTGGTCGTACGGCACGCCGTACCGCTCGGCGAGCGCCTCGGTGAGCCGGACGGCGCCCGGGTCGGGGTAGCGGTTGATCTCCGTCGCCGCCCGCCCGATCGCCTCCACCACAGACGGCAGAGGCCCGAAGGGGCTCTCGTTGGAGGACAGCTTGTACGAGCGGCCGTCCGGGGAGACCACCGCCTTGCCGGGCTTGTAGGCCGGCATGGTGTCGAGGATCGCGCGGAATCGAGGCATGCCCTAACGATAGGAGATTCCCCTGCTCGCGCGGCACCCCCGCCCGC
>JADGHC010000152.1 GCA_019689655.1 Microbispora sp. | reverse complement strand
GATAGACCGGGAGCATCGGCGCGGGCAGGTCCTTGGATCCGGTGAGCGCCGCGCCGAGCAGACCCGCGACGACCAGGGCGGCACCTGCCAGGGTCGCGGGAGTGCCCACATGGGCGCCGCGTGGGAGGAGAGCACGGGTGAGGACACCAGTCGTACAGCGCTGGTCGGCGACGGGCGGGCGCGGCGCATACCTGAGGCGTAGACGGGTTCCTCCATCAGAGGGAGGTCCGGCGATGGGACGCGACAGTAGGGTCGGAGCATGACTGCGAGCGCGACCCCATGCTTCGCGACCGAGGGGCTGACCAAGCGCTTCCCCCGCGTCACGGCGCTCGACGACCTCACGGTCGCGGCCGGAACCGGCGTGACGGGCCTGGTGGGCGCCAACGGCGCGGGCAAATCGACGCTGATCAAGATTCTGCTCGGCCTGCTCCCCCCGACATCCGGGCGTGCCTGGGTGCTCGGCCTCGACACGGCCACCCAGGGCCTTGAGATCCGGCGGGCCGTGGGATACATGCCCGAGCACGACTGTCTGCCTCCCGACATGTCCGCGACCGAGTTCGTGGTGCACATGGCCCAGATGTCGGGGCTGCCGCGTACGGCCGCCCGGGAACGCGCCGCCGACACCCTGCGGCACGTCGGGCTGGACGAGGAGCGCTACCGCCCGATGGGCGGCTACTCCACCGGCATGCGGCAGCGGGTCAAGCTCGCCCAGGCGCTCGTCCACGACCCCAAACTGGTCTTCCTCGACGAGCCCACCAACGGGCTCGACCCGCAGGGCCGCGACGACATGCTCGCGCTGATCCGGCGCATCGGCACCGAGTTCGGCATCAGCGTGCTGGTCACCTCTCACCTGCTCGGCGAGCTGGAACGGGTGTGCGACCACGTCATCGTCATCGACGGCGGGCGGCTGCTGCGCTCCTCGGCGATCCGGGAGTTCACCCGGGCCGAGCAGACCATCGCGGTGGAGGTCGACGAGGGGTGGCAGCTCCTGGCCGAGCGCCTCACCGCCGGCGGCGAGACCGTCGCGGTGCAGGGCAGGCTGCTGATGGTCCAGGTGCCCCCGGACGACCCCGGCCGCACCCACGACGCCGTACGCGACGCCGTCTGCGACCTCGGCCTCAGCCTCCTGCGGCTGGAGCAGCGCCGCGGCCGCATCGAGGACGTGTTCAAGGAGCCGGTGGCATGACGACAGAGCCGACCGCGGTCATCCACGACATCGGATACCGCCACTACGACGGCGTACGGCTGGGGCGCGGCAGGGCGGTGCTCGCCCTCGGAGTGCAGAGCCTGCGTGGCGTGTTCGGGCTCGGCCGCACCGTACGCGCCAAGATCATGCCGCTGCTGCTCGCCGCGATCATGCTGATGCCGACGGTGGTGTCGATCGGCGTGATGGCGCTCGCCAAGCAGTACATGCTGCCTTATCCGAATTACGCGGTCCTCATGCAGGCAGTGATCGCGATCTTCCTGGCCGCCCAGTCGCCGTACCTGGTCGCGCCGGACCTGCGCTTCCGCGTGCTGCCGCTGTATTTGTCGCGCCCGCTGACCGTGACCGACTACGTCCTGGCGAAGCTGGCCGCGCTGGCGGTCGCGCTGTTCGGGCTGCTGGCCGTGCCGCTGACGATCGAGTATGTCGGCGAACTGCTGGTGGACCTGCCCGGGCCGCCGCACACCGCCGACTACCTCGGCGCGCTGGGCGGCGCGGTTCTCTACGCGGTTCTGCTGTCCTCTGTGGGCATCGCCCTGGCGTCGTTCACCCCGCGCCGTGGTCTCGGCGTCGCGTCGGTGATCGCGTTCTACATGTTCACCGCCGCCGTCTCCGGGATCTTCGCCGGCGTGCTGACAGCGTCGGGACACGACGATCTCGCCGGGTGGGCCCTGCTCATCAACCCGTTCTTCCTCGTCGACTACGCCCAGTCGGCACTGTTCGGCACCGCACCCGTCAACATCGAGACCAATCCGCCGGGCGTCGCGTCGGTCCTGATCCTGCTGGCCGTCGTCGCCCTGGCCGTGACGGGCGTCCTCCTGCGCTACCGGAAGGCGGCGTCGTGACCACCACAAGCTCTCCCGTGACCACCCGCCAGGGCGTGATCGAACTCACCCAGGTCTCCCGCTGGTACGGCAACGTCGTGGCGGTCAACGACGTCACGATGACGATCGGGCCGGGCGTCACCGGCCTGCTCGGGCCGAACGGCGCGGGCAAGTCGACGCTGCTGCACATGATGGCCGGGTTCCTCGCGCCCTCCAGCGGCACGGCGACGCTCGACGGCCGGCCCATATGGCACAACCACGACGTCTACCGGCAGATCGGCCTGGTGCCCGAGAAGGAGGCCGTGTACGGCTTCCTCACCGGATGGCAGTTCGTGCTGTCGTCCGCCCGGCTGCACGGCCTGCCCTCCCCCGCCGACGCCGCTCGGCGGGCCCTCGACCTGGTGGAGATGACGGCCGCCTCCGACCGCCGCATCGAGACGTACTCCAAGGGCATGCGGCAGCGGGTGAAGGTGGCCGCGGCCCTGGTCCACGACCCCCAGGTGCTGCTCCTGGACGAGCCGTTCAACGGCATGGACCCCCGGCAGCGGCTCCACCTCATGGACCTCGTACGCCGCATGGGCGAGGAGGGCCGGACGATCCTGTTCAGCTCGCACATCCTCGAAGAGGTCGAGCGGGTCGCCAGCCACATCGAGGTCCTCGTCGCGGGGCGGCACGCCGCGTCGGGCGACTACCGCGAGATCCGGCGGCGCATGGCCGACCGGCCGCACATGTTCCGGGTCAGGTCGAGCGACGACCGGCGCCTGGCCGCAGCGCTCATCGCCGACCCCTCCTCCCGCGCGGTCTCGCTGACCGAGCAGGGCGTCGAGGTCCAGGTGACCGACTACGCGCGCTTCACCGCGCTGCTGCCCAAGCTGGCCCGCGACCTCGCCGTGCACCTGTGGCAGGTCTCCCCCACCGACGAGGACCTGGAAAGCGTCTTCTCCTACCTCATCTCCGGGAGCTCGCGATGAACACGGTGGTGGCGGACATCACCTACCGCGCCATGCTCGGGCGCAAGCGGATCTGGTTGCTGATCCTGCTGCCGGTGGCGCTGGTCGCGCTCGCCGCGCTGCTCAGGCTGTTCGACGGCCAGGACGAGCAGACGGCCGTCACCTTGATGAAGAGCTTCGCGATCGGCACGATGCTGCCGCTGCTCGGGCTGATCGCCGGGACGGGCGTGATCGCGCCGGAGATCGAGGACGGCACGATCATCCACCTGCTGGCCAAGCCGATCTCCCGGCCGGTGATCGCGGTGACGAAGTTCGTGGTGGCGGCCTCCCTCATCGCGGTGTTCGCCGCCGTCTCGACCTACATCGCCGCCTATCTGCTGACCGGGTCAGAATCGGGTGTCGCGACCGGCTTCACTCTCGGCGCGCTGTTCGGCGGCGTCGCGTACGCCGCGGTGTTCCTGCTGCTGGGCGTGCTGACCCGGCACGCGGTCGCGGTCGGCGTCATCTACGCCCTCGTGTGGGAGGGCGTGGTCGGCGGCTACGTGCCCGGAGCGCGCAAGTTCTCCATCCAGCAGTGGGCCCTGTCGCTCGCCGACCACGTCTCCTCCTCGCCGTTCTTCTCCACGGAGGTGACGCTCGGCTTCGCCGTACCGGCCATGGTCATCGTGACCGTCGGCGCCGTCGTCTGGACCGGCCGGCGCCTGCGCTCGCTGTCCATCACGGGCGACGACTAGGGATCTCGCGCAGGTCCAGCGCATCAGCGCGGCCGCACCCGCGCACCTCGGCCGGGCCTGGCGGCTCGGGAACAACTACAGCGCGTACGACGCGATCTACCTCGCCCTCGCGGAATCGCTGTCGTGCCCGCTCGTCACCAGCGACGCACGGACGGCGAAGGGCGGCGGCGTCCGGTGCGAGATCGACGTTTTCTCCTGAGCGTCCCACACCCGGGCAGCAACGGCGGGGGCCTCAGGACAGCAGCCGGGCCAGCTCGACCCGGGAACGCACGCCCAGCCTGGCGAAGATGTTGCGCAGGTGGTGCTCTACCGTCCGCGGACTGATGAACAGCCGGGCCGCCACCTCCCGGTTCGTCGCGCCCTCCGCCACCAGCGTGGCGATCTGGAGCTGCTGCGGGGTGAGCAGCCGGCCGGCGTCGGAACGGGAGCCGGAGGGCCGCACCGACTCCCCCGCCGCCCGCAGCTCGGCGCGGGCGTGCTCGCACCACAGGCGGGCGCCGTACCGCTCGAACGTCTCCAGCGCGCCGTGCAGGTGCTCGCGGGCGGCGCGGGGGCGGCGCGAGCGGCGCAGCATGGCGCCGTACAGCAGCCGCGTGCGCGCGGTCTCGAACGCGCACGATCCCTGACGGTGCAGTTCCAGCGCCTCCGCGAAACGCTCCCCGGCCTCGGCCGGGGGCGCGAGCAGCGCGTGACACCGGGCCGCCAGCGCCAGCCGGTCGGGGTCGCGGGTGCTGGCCGCCCACCGGTCCAGCATGACCAGCGCGTCCCGGGCCTGCGCGAGGTCCCCGGTGCGTACGGCGCTCTCGACGAGCAGCGGCGTCGCCATCACCCGTACGACGAGGGGGTCGCCGGTACGGGCCACCCTGCGCAGGCGGGTGACGGCGTCGGCGTGGCGGCCGGCCGCGACGTCCAGATGCGCCAGGGCCAGGGTGCCGAGCGCCTCGGCCACGCTGACGCCGTGGGCGGCGGCCAGTTCGACGGCCTGCCGCGCGCGCAGGACACAGGTCTCCTCGTCGCCCTCGACGGCGGCGGTGAAGGCGAGCCAGGCGAGGTGCTGGGCGCCGCTGGTGGCCCGGCCCGTCTCCTGGGCCAGGCGCAGGCCGTCCAGGGCGTTGGCCGTCACCGCGTCGTAGCGGCCCATCCACTGCTGGGCCTGGATGAGGATCTCCAGCATCTGCGGCACGCTGGCGACCGCACCGTGGGCACGCGCGAGCTCGACCGCCCGGGACGTCAGGGTGAGCGCCTCGGCACCCTTGCCGAGCAGCAGGTTCGCGACGCCGCCCCAGACGAGCACCGAGGGGCTGCCGGCCGAAGGCGGGCCCATCACCCCGGTGGCGACGCGGCGCAGCGAGACGGTCGCCTCCCGGTGCCGGCCCCGGAACGTCGCGGCCATGCCCGCGAGATATTCCAGCGCCATCCGCGTGACGTGGTCGTCGTCGGGCTGCCGCAGCGCCTCGGCCCGCCGGGCGATGGCCAGGAACCGCCGGTTGTCCCCCGCCAGGTAGCTCGCCTCGCCCGCCCGGACCAGCGCGCGTACGGCCTGCTCACGGTTGGTCCGCAGCAGCCGCTCCGCGGCGGCGAGCAGCGTGTCGCACGCGCTGTCGGTCGTGCCCGCCCGCAGCTCCAGGCTGCCCCTGACCAGCTCGGCCCGGGCGCGCACCTCCGCGCCGACCGCCAGCGTGTCGATGCGGGACAGCAGCGCCCTCGCCCGCTGCGGCTGCCCCGCCTGCCAGGCGTGACGGGCGGCGGCGGCCAGCCGTGCGGCCTTGGCCTCACTCTGCTCGGTGAGCTCGGCGGCGCGTTCGAGGACGCGGAACGGCTCGGGGAACGCCGTCGCCGTCTTCGGCGCCGCCGCGAGCGCCCGTACGAGGTCCTCGGCCAGCCGCCCGGGGGGACCGTCGAGTGCGGAGGCGCGGTGCCAGGCCCGCCGCAGCCGCTGGTGTCCCCCGTCGAGGAGGCTCGCCAGCAGACGGTGGGCGGCCCGCCGGCGGGCGAGGGACGCCTCGGCGTACGCGACGTGCCGCAGGATCGGATCGGCGAGGTCGAAGCCGCCGTCCGGCGACTCGACGACGACGCCCGCGGCCTGCGCCGCCTCCAGGGCCGTCAGCCCGGACCGCGCCTGCGCGGCGCGCACCAGCGTGGCCGTGTCGATGCCGGGATCGGCCGCGATCAGCAGGACCAGGTCGGCGGTGTCGGCGGGCAGGTCCCGGAGCCGGTCGGCGTACGCCCGCCACAGGCGCCCGCCCCGCGGCGGCGTCTCGGGGGGCGGCGCCGCACCCGCATAGTGGTCGCCGGTCAGCGAACCGGCGAGTTCGGCCAGCGCGAGCGGGTTGCCGCGGGCCGCCCGGACCAGCGCCGCCCGCAGGTCCCCCGGGAGACCCGGGATGAGATCGTCGAGCACCTGCCGGGACGCCCGCTCGTCCAGCGGGGCGAGCGGCAGCGGCGGCAGGTCGGCGGGGGCGGCGCCGGGCTCCGCCGAGGCCGCGAGCACGGCGACGGGCGCCGCATGCGCCCTGCGGGCCACGAAGCAGATCGCCTCCCGGCTGGGGGCGTCGAGCCACTGGATGTCGTCGGCGCACAGCAGCACCGGGCGCCCGGCGGCCCGCAGCAGCCGCAGCAACGCGGCGGGCAGTGCCAGCCCGCCCGCGTCCACTCCGGTCCGCAGCGCATCGGCGAGCGCCCGCGTGCCGGCGTCCGGCGCGTCCAGCCGGTCGGCGATCGGGTCGAGCAGGGCGTGCAGCCCCGCGTACGGCAGGTGGGTCTCGCCGCTGACCCCCCGGGTCCGGAGCACGAGGAATTCCGCGGCGGCCGCGTACGCGGCGGCGAGGTCGAGCAGCGTGGTCTTGCCCATGCCCGGCCCGCCGAGGAGGAGCAGGCATCCGCCCGAGCCGGTTCGGGCCCCGTCCACCAGGGCGCGCAGCGCGTCCGACTCCTTGTCACGCCCCCTTAACGGTCCCGACCGGACACCGGTCAAATACGACATGAACCAGTGTTACGCGCATATTGCGCTATTGAAAAGGTCTTCCAATAGAGGGCCTTCCAATAAGGGAAACCCCGCCGGGCACGCACCCGGCGGGGTTCTCAGCAGTCGTGTCGTGGGGGACGTCAGACGCAGACCGTGCGGACGACCTCCGCGAGACGGTCCGCGACGGCCTTGGCCTGCTCGTGCGACTCGGCCTCGACCATGATCCGGATCATCGGCTCGGTGCCGCTCGGCCGGATCAGCACGCGGCCGGTCTCCCCGAGCTCGGCCTCCGCCTCGGCCACGGCCGCCCGCAGTTCGGGCGCGGACGCCTTCGACTTCACCACGTCCCGTACGTTGACCAGCACCTGCGGCAGCTTCGTCACCACAGAGGCGAGGTCGGCGAGGGAGCGGCCCTGCCGGGCCACCTCGGCCATCAGGTGAAGCGAGGTGAGCAGGCCGTCCCCGGTCGTGGCGTGATCCAGCATGATCACATGCCCGGACTGCTCGCCGCCGAGGGTGTAGCCGCCGTCCTGCATCGCCTCCAGGACGTACCGGTCGCCGACGGCGGTCTCCACCACCGACAGGCCGGCCTCCCGCAAGGCGATCTTGAAGCCCAGGTTGGACATGACCGTCGCGACGACCGTGTCCTTGGCGAGCCTGCCGTCGGCGTGCATCGCCAGCGCCAGGATCGCCATGATCTGGTCGCCGTCGACCTCCTCGCCCGCAGCGGTCACCGCCAGGCAGCGGTCGGCGTCGCCGTCGTACGCGACGCCCAGGTCGGCGCCACGCTCGACGACGGCCTGCTGCAGGGCGGCCAGGTGGGTCGAGCCCACGCCGTCGTTGATGTTCAGCCCGTCGGGGGCGGCCCCGATGATCTCCACGGCCGCGCCGGCGCGCAGCAGCGCCTCCGGGGCGACCATGTGCGCGGCGCCGTGCGCGCAGTCGACCACGACCCGCAGCCCGTCGAGGCGGTGCGGCAGGGTGGTCAGCAGGTGCGAGACGTACCGGTCGGCCTCGCCGTACGCCTCCCGGACCCGGCCGACGGACGCGCCCACCGGGCGGTCCCACTCCTCCCCGAGCCGCCGCTCGATCTCGTTCTCCACCACGTCGGGCAGCTTGTAACCGCCGCGGGTGAAGAACTTGATGCCGTTGTCCGGCGCGGGGTTGTGCGAGGCGGAGAGCATGACCCCGAGGTCGGCGCCGAGCGCGTTGGTCAGGTACGCGACCGCCGGGGTGGGCAGCACGCCGAGCCGCAGGACGTCCACGCCAGACGACGCGAGGCCGGCGACCACCGCGGCCTCCAGGAATTCTCCCGAAGCCCGCGGGTCCCGGCCTACGACGGCGATCGGGCGGCCGCGCCGCCCGACACTGGCATTGAAGGCCCCGGCGTCGCCGAGCACGTGTGCGGCGGCCACGGACAAGTCCATGGCCAGTTCCGCGGTGAGGTCGCGCCCGGCGACCCCACGTACCCCGTCGGTGCCGAAGAGGCGCCCCCGCGAGGGGGCGCCTACGGGCTCCCGCGACATTAACGCTTGCTGTACTGCGGAGCCTTGCGGGCCTTCTTGAGGCCGTACTTCTTCCGCTCCGTGGCGCGGGCGTCACGGGTGAGGAAGCCGGCCTTCTTCAGCGGCGGGCGGTTGACCTCGGCGTCCAGCGCGGCGAGCGCGCGGGCCAGGCCCATGCGCAGCGCGCCGGCCTGGCCGGTGACGCCACCGCCGTCGATGCGGGCGATGACGTCGAACGCGCCCTCGGCGCCGAGCACGACGAACGGCTCGTTGATCAGCTGCTGGTGGACCTTGTTCGGGAAGTAGTTCTCGAGCGAGCGGCCGTTGATGGTCCACCTGCCGGTGCCCGGCACGATACGGACACGGGCCACGGCCTCCTTGCGGCGGCCGGTGCCGTACGAGTTGCCCGTGGTGACGGGCCCGCGGACGGCGCCGTCACCGATCGGGGCCGACTCGGTGGTGTACTCGGAGGGGTACTCCTCGGAGTAGTCTTCCTGCTCGCCCTCGACGAGCGTCTCGATACCGGTGGGCTCGGCCACGGTTCTCCTCTTAACTTTCCTGGCTCGCGATTACTGGGCGATCTGAGTGATCTGGAAGGGCACCGGCTTCTGGGCCTGGTGCGGGTGCTCGGCGCCGGCGTAGACCTTGAGCTTCTTGGCCATCTTCCGGCCGAGGGCGTTCTTGGGAAGCATGCCCCGGACGGCCTTCTCGACGGCCCGCTCCGGACGCTTCTCCATCAGCTCGCCGTAAGTGACGGAGCGCAGACCGCCGGGGTAACCCGAGTGGCGGTACGCCTTCTTCTGCTCGAGCTTGTTGCCACTCAGGGCGACCTTGTCGGCGTTGATGACGATGACGAAGTCACCCGTGTCGACATGCGGGGCGAAGATCGGCTTGTGCTTCCCGCGGAGCAGGGTCGCCACCTGGCTGGCCAGCCGGCCGAGCACGACGTCGGTCGCGTCGATGACGTACCACTGACGTTCGACGTCGTTGGGCTTCGGTGAGAACGTGCGCACGGCAGTGCCTTCTGTCGGATTGTGAACTTTCGGTAGGTTGCGCAGGCACGGCGACAACCTCCGTCTCCACATGTACGGGAGAAGACGCCGGACGCGCCGCGCACCGGTCTGCAGGCAGACCGATCCACACACAACTGAACCAGCAGACTACCGACCTCGTGCCGCCTGGTCAAAACGGCACGAGGGGCGGGCGGGCGGAACGACGCTTTTGAACGTTCATCAAATCAATACCCAATAGCCTCTTCTTCCCCATGCCGCATATCCCTATATTTGGCTGCGGTATGTGGCAGACCCCTCACAAAAATCACACCTTTCGCGGCCCCCGGCTGGGGACTCAGATGGGTCTGCTGGCATGCGCCGTGGCCATCATGCTCACGGGCGTTGTGATCGGCCGCTTGAGCGCCAGGTCGAGCGAGGTCGGCGACGTCTATCTGCGCAGGTCGGAGCCGTCTCCATCGCACAGCCTGAAAGCGGCGGGCGCGGTGCCGCGCGACCGGCCGACCCTCGACCACGTGCTGCGTACCACGGCCCCGGCCACCCCCCACGGGGTGCCGCAGCACAAGCCGCAGCGGCAGCGGCAGCCCGGCACGATTATCGAGGGCTCCGGCGGCGGTTCGACGTACATGGTCCACACCGGAAGCGGCGGGGACGGCGACATCATCGGCGACGGGGCCGACGCCGACTCGATGCGATACGCCTCGATGGAGGCCGAAGTCGTGCGCCTGGTCAACGCCGAGCGCCGCAAGTACGGCTGCAGGCCCCTGCGTGTGGACCCCCGCCTGGTGGAGTCGGCCCGCGCGCACGCGGCCGAGATGGCCTCCAGCCGGCTGTTCCGGCACACCTCGCCCGGTGGCGCCTCGCCCTGGGATCGCATGGGCGCCGCGGGCTACGCCGACGGCGGGGCCGAGACGATCGCCCGGGGATACCAGACCGCGTCGGCGGTCGTACGCGGCTGGATGGCGGGCCGGAGCGACCGGGCCACGCTGCTCGATTGCCGCCTCGTCGCCACCGGGGTCGGCGTGAGCCCCGGCGAGGGCGGACTGTGGTGGACCGAGGACTTCGGGTATTCCTGACCCTTCCTCGTCCGTCCTTCCTCGTCTGTCCAAATAGCCGACTAATCTCAGCGCCATGGGTTATCCCGGCGACCAGCAACCACCTCCGCCGCATCATCCTCCGAACCCCCGCAGGCGTGACCTGCCGCCGTACCCCGGCGGGGACGACCCGTCCCTCGCCGCCCGGCGCGACGCGCCCCTCTACGGCGGAGGCCAGCCGCCGTACCAGCGCGGCCAGTCGCCGTACGCCCGCGAGCCGTACGCCCGTCAGCCGTACGGAGGTGAACCGTACGCAGGCGAGCCGTACGGGGGCGAACCCCAGCCGGCCTACCAGCCCGGGCAGCGGGTGGAGGAGCTCGCCTCGGGCCCCGGCCCCGGCCCGTACGCGCCCGGCGGGCAGGCGGACGGCGACTGGGACGCGAGACGGCAGCCGGCGCCCCCGCGGGCCCCCGCGCCGCCGGAACCCGAATGGGACCCGTACGCGAAGGGTCCCCTGTGGCGCCGCCCCTGGGTCCTCGGCCTCGCCCTGCTCGCCATGATCGGAGCGCTGTTCACCGGCCTGTGGTACGCGGCGCGCAACGAGAAGCCGCCGGTCGCCGCCCCCACGCCGACCGTCCGGCCCTCGCAGTTCGTCTCCAAGAACGCTCTCGGGAAGTTCGGCTATGCCGCCTCGCGGGCGACCGACAGGACCCCGCTGTCCCTGCGGGAACTGTTCGCCAAGAGCAAATTCGTCAAGAACAGGCGGGCCTACGTCCGGACGGTGTCGCGCAAGGAGAAGAAGTGCGCCGACGGCGTCACCGGCGACAAAATCACGAAGGCGCTCAAGGCGGGCGGGTGCACGCAGCTTCTGCGGGCGAGCTTCGCCGACGCCAAGGGCACGATCATCGGCACCGTGGGCGTCGCCAACCTCAAGACCTCCACCGCGGCGAAGAAGGTCGCCTCGGCGGGGGGCGGCGGCGAGCGCAAGGACTATCTCAAGCCGCTGCCGGGCAAGGACGAGGCCACCAAGCACCTCGGCACCGGCGAGGCGTACGCGGGCGGCTGGACCCACGGCCACTACGCGATCTTGCTGTGGTTCCAGTTCAAAGATGGCCACAAGCCCGCCCAAAACGAGCTGAAGCGGCTGTATCAGACCGCGGTGGACGTCACCGACGCGACCGTTTTCCCAGCCCTGGACACCCGCGCGCTGACCGGCGGCCCCCGATGACGCCGGGCGTCCGCCGCGGGTGGAGCCGGTGGGCGAACCCGGGGCGGCACGGACCGAAACGCCCATAGGGGCACGCCGATCTCGCCCGCGCCGTTACGCTTCCGGCTATGCGTGGCAAGGATTCCGGTTCCGAGCACGAGAACGAGTGGGCCCGCCGCGAGGCGGACGCCGAGGGCTCGGCGACACCTCCGACGCCACCGCCGAGCTTTGGTCAGACCCCGCCGCCCGGGTTCGGACAGCCTCCGGCGGACGGCGGCACGGCCTGGACCCCGGACGCCGCGGGCGCGGCCGGCCAGCCGCTCACCGCGCCCTATCCCGTCAGGTTTGGCCTTCCCGGCGGCCTCCAGGCGTCCGAACCGCCCGCCGACGATCCGGAGAGCACGAACAGGTTCAGGGCGATTCCCGCGTACGGCCCGCCGCCGGGCGACGCGGGCCTTCCCGCACCGCACCACCCCGGCGACGAGCAGCCTGCTCTGCCCGCGCCCGCCGACCAGGGCGAGCGCGCGCTGCCCGCGTACGGCCCGCCCGCATGGCAGCCCCCGGCCCCGGCGGCACCGCCGGCGCAGCCCCCGGCTCCGGCCGGATCCTCCTGGCAACCGGACGGCCAGGGCATGCC
>JADGHC010000151.1 GCA_019689655.1 Microbispora sp. | reverse complement strand
TGGTAGGGCGGGTGGGACTTGAACCCACGACCCACGGATTATGAGTCCGATGCTCTGACCGGCTGAGCTACCGCCCCGCAGTGGTGGAGTCTCTCACAACTTAGCGGGTGAGGGGATCGGCGGGCGGCGACCTTCGGCCGTGGGCGTAATCCCAGGCCGGCCGGGCCGTGGATGATCGTCCCCGGGAGAGGCTGGGGCTCCCGACCTGGGAGTTATGTGAGTTATGTTAGGGTATGTGACTTTTGAGGCGACATCGCTCCATAAGGCGGCTCTGCGAAACGTGGCTCCGCAACGAATCGGGGGTGCCCCGTGGGGAGACGACTGGCGGGCGTCTGTGTGCTTCTCCTGATGTCCCTTCCCGCGTGCGGTCAGGGCGGGCGGCAGCAGGGAGGGGAGCTCGGAGCGGTCGGCGACGTGCGGGAGGGCTTCACCGTCGGCCTGCTGCTCCCCGGCGAGGGACCCGACCGGCGTCTGTTCACCCGGGCCCTGGCGTCCCTCTGCCCGCGGTGCCATGTCCGGTACGCGAACGCCGCGGGCGATCGGGCCAGGCAGGGGCGCCAGATCGGTGAGATGCTGGCCGACGGCGTGCGGGTGCTGGTCCTCGGCGCGGTGGATCCCGAGGCGGCCGCCCCGTGGGTGGCCAGGGCGAAGCTGACCGGTGCGAAGGTCGTCGCGTACGACCGGCTGGCCAACGGGCCGGTGGACGCGTACGTGGCGACGGACCCGGCCCGGGTGGGACGGGAGCAGGCTCTGGCCCTGCTCCGTGCGACGAAGGCCGCGGGGCCGGTGCTGCTGCTCAACGGGCCCGCGGGCGACCCGTACGCCGCGATGGTGAAGCGGGGCCTGCACGCGGTGCTGGACGGCCGGGTGACGATCGGCTGGGAGCGGGACGTGACGCGCCCCGAGGAGGCCGCGCGCGAGGTGAGGGCGGCCGTGACCGCGCTCGGCGGGGCCGCGAAGGTGGCCGGCGTGTGCTGCCCGAGCGAAGCGGTGGCGGACGCCGTCGCGGCCGAGCTGGCGAAGGCGGGAATGGCCGGGGTGCCGCTGATCGGGCAGGGCGGGCGGCCCGCCGGGCCGGGCCGTGCCGGAGCCGTCACGCAGACCGCCACGGTGCGCACCGACGTCGCGGCCGTGGCGTCCGCCGCGGCGAAATTGGTGGTCGAGGTCGCGGGAGGCCGGACCGTGTACGGCACGGCCGTGGTGTCCAACGGCACGACGGTGTCGATCCCGGCGGTGCTGGTCCCGCCCGCCGTGGTCACGAAGGCCGCTCCTCATGCCGCCCCCGGGGCCGCCGGCGGACCGGGCGCGCGGCCGCACTGACGAGGCGGGCTCTCGATTCCCGCCGCAGGTCCGGCCGTACGGGGGAAGCCCGGGGGTCAGGACCAGACGGCGGCGACGGGCTCGACGAGGGCGGCGGCCTGGTCGAGCCCCGCCTCGAAGGCCGGCCCCCACAGGCGCGGGTCGAGGACGTTCTCGCCGAACACCGCGAGCGACGCCGCGTCGGGCTGGACGACGTACGACGCGGCGGCACCGGCCTTCGCCAGCTCGGCCTCGAGGACGGTCCTGGGGGTCCAGTCGCCGAGCGGTTCGAGCACCACGAGCGCACGGGCGCCCGCCGCGAGGTCGGCGTTGGTCGCCGAGCGGACCCCGCCGTCCACGTACCTGCGGCCGTTGATCTCCACGGGCGGGAAGACCATCGGCACCGCGCAGCTCGACGCGACGGCGAGCACCAGCGGCACGCCCGAGGACCGGTCCCACACGACGAACTCGCCGGTGTCGGCGTCCACGCTGGTGATCAGCAGTTCGCGCTCCGGCCACTCCTTCACCGGCAGCCGTTCGCCGACCGCCGCGAGCCGTTCGGCGTAGTGGTCCACCCGGGCCGCCAGGGCCATCCGGCCGACCCTGCGCCGGGCCTCCCGCGGGTCGAGCTCCGGGTCGAACAGGACGGCCAACGCCTGCATGACCTCGTTCATGTCGACGGCCGGGGGCGGGCCGGTGTCCACCTCGGCCTGGTGGGCGATGGCCTCCTCCAGGTCGGCGCCGGTGGCCACGAGCGTGCCGACGACGGATCCGGCCGAGGTGCCGACGATCCGGTCCGCCGTCCCCAGGTCGACGCCGTGGCGGCGCAGGCCGGTGACGATCCCCGCCTCCCAGGCGATGCCGGCGACTCCGCCGCCGCCGAGCACCAGAGCAGTAGTCATAAGCGGATTATGTTTCACAAGGTGGTGTTCATCGAGGGGCCGCGACCGAACTCGGGCGGCGCCGTGATGAAACCGGTTGAGATTTGTCTGGACGCCAAACTATTGACGGCGCTTCCGCTGGTATGTGAATCTTCCCTTCAAGATTTCCATGCACCTGGGAGAAGGACGGTCAGGGTCCCCACCTGGTCGTGCATGGCCGGTTGACCATGCTCGGAGGGAAAACCGTCCATGCGAAGATTCGCAACCATGCTCGTGGTCGCCGCCGTGGCGCTGGTCACGGCCGTGATCAAAATGTCCCCGGTGTCGGCCGTCGCCGCCGATCCGTACACGTTCAAGAACGTGCAGATCGCCGGGGGCGGCTTCGTCCCCGGGATCGTGTTCAGCCAGGCCCAGAAAGACCTGATCTACGCGCGCACCGACATCGGCGGCGCGTACCGGTGGAACCAGTCGACGCAGAGCTGGACCCCGCTTCTCGACTGGGTCGGCTGGTCCAACTGGGGCTACAACGGCGTCGTCAGCATCGCCGCCGACCCGGTGGACGCCAACAAGGTGTACGCCGCCGTCGGCATGTACACCAACAGCTGGGATCCCAACAACGGCGCGATCCTGCGCTCGTCGGACAAGGGCGACACCTGGCAGGTGAGCCCGCTGCCGTTCAAGCTGGGCGGCAACATGCCCGGCCGCGGCATGGGCGAGCGCCTCGCGGTGGACCCGAACAAGAACAGCATCCTGTACTTCGGCGCGCCCAGCGGCAACGGCCTGTGGCGGAGCACCGACTCCGGTGTGACCTGGTCGAAGGTGACCAACTTCCCCAACCCCGGCAACTACCGCGCCGGCACCGACGACTACTCCGGTGACATCCAGGGCGTCGTCTGGGTGACCTTCGACAAGCGGACCGGCACGCCGGGCAACGCCACCCAGACCATCTACGTGGGCGTGGCCGACAAGGACAACACGGTCTACCGCACCACCAACGGCGGCGCCTCGTGGGAGCGCGTCCCCGGCCAGCCCACGGGCTACATCGCCCACAAGGGCGTGCTCGACACCGTCAACGGCTACCTCTACATCGCCACCAGCGACACCGGCGGCCCGTACGACGGCGGGAAGGGCGACGTGTGGCGCTACGCCACCGCCACCGGCACCTGGACCCAGATCAGCCCGATCCCGTCCAGCAGTGGTGACGACTACTTCGGCTACAGCGGCCTGACCATCGACCGCCAGAACCCGAAGACCATCATGGTCGCCACGCAGGTCTCCTGGTGGCCCGACGCGATCTTCTTCAGGAGCACCGACAGCGGCGCCACCTGGACTCGCATCTGGGACTGGACGTCCTACCCGAACCGTAGCTTCCGCTACAAGATGGACATCTCCGCCGCGCCGTGGCTGACGTTCGGCACCAACCCCCAGCCGCCGGAGGTCACGCCCAAGCTCGGCTGGATGAACGAGTCGGTGGAGATCGACCCGTTCGACTCCGACCGGATGATGTACGGCACCGGCGCGACGATCTACGGCACCACCGACCTCACCAAGTGGGACTCGGGCGGCCAGTTCACGATCAAGCCGATGGTGAAGGGCCTGGAGGAGACCGCCGTGCTCGACCTGATCAGCCCGCCGAGCGGTGCCCCGCTGATCAGCGCGCTCGGTGACCTCGGCGGCTTCCGGCACACCAACCTCGACGCCGTGCCGTCCTCGATCTTCACCCAGCCCGTCTTCACATCCACGACCTCGCTCGACTACGCCGAGACCAACCCGAGCGTGATGGTGCGGGCCGGCAACTTCACCGACTCCGACCGGCCGAACGACAGCCACGTGGCGTTCTCCACCGACGGCGGCGCCAACTGGTTCCAGGGCAGCGAGCCGGGCGGGGTCAACAACGGCGGCACCGTCGCCGCGGCGGCCGACGGCAGCCGCTTCGTCTGGGCGCCGGGCGACCCCGGCATCCAGGTCGTCTACTCCGTCGGCTTCGGCAACAGCTGGACCGCCTCCAGCGGCGTCCCGGCCAACGCGATCGTCGAGTCCGACCGGGTGAACCCGCAGAAGTTCTACGCCTTCTCCAACGGCAGGTTCTACGTGAGCACCAACGGCGGCGCGAGCTTCGCCGCCACCGCGGCGACCGGGCTGCCCACCAGCGGCGTGAAGTTCAAGGCGGTGCCCGGCAGGGAGGGCGACATCTGGCTGGCCGGCGACGGTGGCCTGTGGCACTCGACCGACTCGGGCGCCTCGTTCACCAAGGTGCCGAACGTCAGCGACTCGGTGAACATCGGCTTCGGCAAGGCCGCCCCCGGCAAGACGTACCAGGCCCTCTACCTCGTCGGCACCGTGGACGGCGTGACCGGGCTGTTCCGGTCCGACGACACCGCCGCGAGCTGGGTGCGGATCAACGACGACCAGCACCAGTACGGCAACATGGGCGAGGCCCTGACCGGCGACCCGCGGATCTACGGCCGCGTCTACCTCGGCACCAACGGCCGGGGCATCATCTACGGCGACCGCACGGGCGGGACCACCCCGTCCCCGTCGCCGTCCGCCTCGCCGTCGAGGTCGCCGTCCCCGAGCCCGTCGGCGTCGCCCTCGCCCAGCCCGTCGCCGTCCCCGTCGCCCTCGCGCAGCCCGTCGCCGAGCCCGTCGCCCTCGTCCAGCCCCTCCGGCGGCAAGGCGTGCTCGGCGACGTACGCGGTGGTCAACCAATGGCCGGGCGGCTTCCAGGGTGAGGTCACGGTGAAGAACACCGGCAGCGCCTCGATCAGCGGCTGGAGCGTCAAGTGGACGTTCGCGAACGGCCAGACGATCAGCCAGCTCTGGAACGGCACGGTGAGCCAGTCCGGGGCGAACGTCACGGTCACCAACGCGAGCTACAACGGCTCGCTCGGCTCCGGGGCGTCCACCACGTTCGGGTTCCAGGCGAGCTGGAACGGCACCAACGCCGTCCCGTCGCCGGTGACCTGCACCGCCTCCTGAGTTAGCACGGCAACGGCCGTACGGATGAGCCGCCGGGCACATCCGTACGGCCGATTGCGCTCAGGGGGAAATCGCGTGCGCCCCGGGCGTGGCCGGGTGTTGCATGAACCGGATGATCGACGAACCGCTGGAACGACTGCGCGCCGCCGCCCGGCGTACGCGTGAACTCGCCCTCAAGCGGGCGGGCACCGGCGTGGACCACGCGGACGCCGACGACGACGTCGGCACGATCGGCACGGACGGCGCCCTCGGATTCGACCCGTTTCCCCTGCTCGAAGCCCTCCACCGCCACGGCGTGCGAGCCGTGGTGATCGGGCAGGTCGCCGGCATCATGCACGGATCCGCCGAACTGACCGGCGATCTGGATCTGCTCTGGGACGGCGAACCGGTCCACGCCCCGGCCCTGGCGGCCGCCTTCATGTCCGTCGGCGCCCGGCTCGCCGACGAGACGGGCACCCCCATCCCGGCTCGTCCGGATGCCCTGCTCCGCCCCAAAGTGCAGTTCACCGCGCCCGGAGCGAGCGGCGACTGCTGCACCCCCGCGCTGCCCTGGGGCGGCCTGCGCGTACGGGAGATCCTCGACAGGGCGATCACCACGGGCGGCCCCGGCGGCCTGAAAGTGCACTACGCGTCCAGGGACGACCTCATCCGGATGCGGCGGGCGCTGGGCCGCCCCAAGGACCTCCGGCGGGCAGACGAGCTCGACAGGCTCGCGCGTGAGGAGGCCGGCACGGCATGACCGCCCGCCCCGGGCCTGTGAGACCCCACAACCAGTGGGAAAAGGCCCTACGGATGTGACTTTCGGCTGGTATTTCCGTGCGGCCTTTCACATAGCCTTGCCGGGGCGGGCCGCCCGGCCGCCCGGCTAAACGGGGGTGACTGCGCGATGGCGATCGGGGTGTACGTCGCGGCCGGTGACGCGAGGAGCAACAAGGGCACGATCGCCCTCGGCATGATCGAACTGCTGACCCGGCAGGTGGGCACGGTGGGCGTGTTCCGGCCGGTCGTGCGGTCCGGCCGGGAGGACAGCCTCGTCAACACCGCGCGCGTCCGCTTCGGGATCAACCTGCCGTACGCGATGTGCATCGGCGTCACCTACGAGGAGGTGCACGCCGACGAGGAGCGCGCGGCCGGGGAGATCCTGGCCCGCTACCGTGCGCTCGCCGAGCGGTGCGACGCCGTCGTGGTGATCGGCACCGACTACACCGACGTGGGGGCGCCCACCGAGTTCGTCTTCAACGCCGAGCTCGCCGCCAACCTCGGCACACCGGTGATCAACGTGGTGACCGGGCTCGACCGGACCCCCGACGAGATCGCCGCGGCGGTCGAGATGTCGCGCAAGGAGCTGGCCGAGCGGCACGCCACCGAGCTGGCCACGGTCGTCACCCGGGTCGCCCCCGGCCTGGTGGACGAGGTCGCCGCGCGCGTCCCCGCGTACGTGCTGCCGGAGGTGCGGCGGTTGTCGGCGCCGACGGTCAGCGACCTGATGACCGCCTGCGACGGGGAGCTGTTCCTGGGCGACGCCGACCAGCTCGGCCGGGAGACGGGCGGGCTGATGATCGGCGCGATGTCGCTGCCGAACATCCTGGAGCGCCTCACCGAGGGCCTGGCGGTCGTCGTCCCCGCCGACCGGGCCGCCGCGCTGGTGCCGGGGCTGCTGGCCGCGCACAAGGCGCCCACGTTCCCCGCCCTGTCGGCGATCATCCTGAACGGCGGGCTGGAGCTGCCCGACGCGGTCGTCCGCCTGCTGAAGGGCATGGACATCCGGCTGCCGATCATCACGACCGACGGCGGCACGTTCGAGACCGCGACCAAGCTGTCGAAGGCCGAGGGCCGGTTCAGCCCGGACGCCAAAGGCAAGATCGACACCGCGCTCGGGGTCTTCGCCGAGCACGTCGACACGGGGGCGCTGCTGCGCAGCCTGCGGGTCACCAAGGCAGCCGCGATCACGCCGCTCATGTTCGAGTACGACCTCATCGACCGCGCCCGCGCCGACCGCAGGCACATCGTGCTGCCGGAGGGCGCCGAGCCGCGGATCCTGCGCGCGGCCGACAGCCTGCTGCGCCGGAACGTCGCCGAGCTGACCCTGCTGGGGGACGAGCGGGAGATCCGGCTGGCGGCGGCCACGATGGGCCTGGCGATCGACGGCGCCCGCGTGGTCAGCCCCTTCGACCCCGAGCTGCGCGAGCTGTTCGCCGAGGAGTACGCCCGGCTGCGCGCGCACAAGGGCGTGACCGTGGGGCAGGCCCGCGACGTCGTCACCGACGTCTCCTACTTCGGCACGATGATGGTCCACCTCGGGCTGGCCGACGGGATGGTCTCCGGCGCCGCCCACACCACCGCCCACACGATCAGGCCGTCGTTCGAGATCATCAAGACCTCCCCGGGCGTCGGCGTCGTGTCCAGCGTCTTCTTCATGTGCCTGGCCGACCGCGTCCTCGTGTACGGCGACTGCGCCGTGGTGCCCGACCCCACGGCCGCCCAGCTCGCCGACATCGCGATCTCGTCGGCCGACACCGCCGCGCGGTTCGGGGTGGAGCCGCGGGTGGCGATGCTGTCGTACTCGACGGGGGAGTCCGGCGCCGGGCCCGAGGTGGACAAGGTGCGCGAGGCCACCGCGCGGGTGCGCAAGCTGCGGCCGGACCTGCCGGTCGAGGGCCCGATCCAGTACGACGCCGCGGCCGAGCCGAGCGTGGCGCGGACCAAGATGCCGGGCAGCCCGGTGGCCGGGCGGGCGACGGTGTTCGTGGTGCCCGACCTCAACACGGGCAACAACCTCTACAAGGCCGTGCAGCGCAGCGCCGGCGCGGTCGCGATCGGGCCGGTCCTGCAGGGCCTGCGCAAGCCGGTCAACGACCTGTCGCGCGGCGCGACCGTGGGCGACATCGTCAACACCGTCGCGATCACGGCCATCCAGGCGCAGGCGCGGGAGGAGACACAGTGAGCGGCCAGGTCCTCGTCCTGAACACCGGGTCGTCGTCCATCAAATACCGCCTCATCGACATGGGGACGCGCCGGGCGGTAAGCGGCGGGCTGGTCGAGCGCATCGGCGAGGACGAGAGCGTGCTCACCCACGACGGCGTACGGACCGAGCGCCGGGTGGCCGACCACGACGAGGGGCTGAAAGCGGTGCTCGCGGCCTTCGCCGAGCACGGGCCGCCGCTGGACGGCGTGACCGCAGTGGGCCATCGGGTCGTCCACGGCGGCAGCCGGTTCGTCACGCCGGTGCTGATCGACGAGGAGGTGGAGCGGGCCATCGAGGAGATCGCGCCCCTGGCGCCGCTGCACAACCCGACCAACCTGGAGGGCATCCGGGTCGCCCGGCGGGCCTTCCCCGGATTGCCGCACGTCGCCGTCTTCGACACCGCCTTCCACAGCACGATGCCGCCCCACGCGTACACCTACGCCGTCCCCCGGGAGTGGACCCGCAAGCTCGGCGTGCGCCGCTACGGCTTCCACGGCACCTCCACGGCGTACGTCTCCCGCCGGGCGGCGGCGCTGCTCGGCCGGCCGTACGACGAGGTGAACTCGATCGTGCTGCACCTCGGCAACGGCGCGAGCGCGACGGCGGTGCGGGCCGGGCGCAGCGTGGACACCTCGATGGGCATCACCCCGCTCGCCGGGCTGGTGATGGGCACCCGCTCCGGGGACGTCGACCCGGCGCTGGGCGCCTACCTCGGCCGGGTCGCCGGCATGGATCTCGCCGCCGTCGACGCGGCGCTCAACAAGGAGAGCGGCCTGCTCGGCATGTGCGGGGCCAACGACATGCGCGAGGTCATCCGGATGGCCGACTCCGGCGATGAGGACGCCCGGCTCGCGCTCGAGGTGTACGGCTATCGCGTGCGGGCCTACATCGGCGCCTACTACGCGGCGCTCGGCCGGGTGGACGCCCTGGTCTTCACCGGCGGAGTGGGGGAGAACAGCCCTCGGGTCCGCGCGCTGGCGACGACCGGGCTCACCCGGCTCGGCATCGAGGTCGATCCCGGGCGCAACGCCGCCGAGCCGGCGCAGGCCAGGGTGATCTCCCCGGAGGGCGCCGAGGTGACGGTGCTGGTGGTGCCCACCAACGAGGAACTGGAGATCGCGGAGCAGACCGCCGCCTGCCTCGGCGACACGTGACCGCCGGCCGCCGCCGCGGTCGCCCACTGGCTATGGTGGGCAGCGAATGGGGGTGAGCCGTGTGGCGACGGCCGAGGACAGTCGTGCGGGTGGGCAAGAGGAGACCGGCGACCCGCCGGGCCGGCTCGACCGGATCCGCGCGACCGCGGCGGGCCGGCTGACGCTGCGGATCGTCACCGGGGCGCTCGGCGCCGCCCTCGTGGTCACCGGCCTGATCATGGTGCCGTTCCCCGGACCGGGCTGGCTGGTGGTCTTCGCCGGCCTCGCCGTCCTGGCCACCGAGTTTTCCTGGGCGTCCCGGCTGCTGGAGTTCGCCAAGGACAACGTCAAGGCGGCGACTCACTGGCTCAACCGGCAGAACTGGTTCGTGCGCATCTTCGCGAGCGCGCTCACCCTGCTGTGCGCCGGCGCCATCATCTGGGTGTCCGTACGGCTGACCTTCGGCGTCGATCTGATCCAGAAGGCCCGCGAGCTGCTGAGCTGAGCCGTCAGGCGCGGGCCAGCCGGCGGATCGCCAGCTCCGTGAGCAGCGTCGCACCGTCGGACAGGACGGCGTCGTCGAACTCCGCCTCGGCCGAGTGGTTGGCCGGGGCCGTGGCGGGGTCACGGCCGGGCGGGCAGGCGCCGAGCACGAGGAACGCCCCCGGCACCTGCTCCAGCACGTACGAGAAGTCCTCCGAACCGGTCGCGGGCGTGGGCAGCGGGAAGTAGCGGTCCTCGCCGAGGGTCTCCCGCACGGTCAGGGCGGCGAACTCCGCCTCGGCGTCGTCGTTGACGGTCACGGGATAGCCGATGCCGAAGGAGCAGTCGACGGTTAGCCCGTGCGCCTCGCCGATGCCCCGGGCGAGCCGGACCAGGCCCTCCCGGACGCGGTCGCGTGATGCGGCCGAGAAGGTCCGTACGGTGGCCGCGAACGTGGCCTCGTCCGGGATCACGTTGTCGGTGGTGCCGGCGTGGAAGCTGCCCACGGTCACCACGACCGGGTCGAACACGTCGTACCCGCGGGTGACGTGGGTCTGCAGGGCCGTCACGATCTCGCAGGCCGCGGGGATCGGGTCGAGGGCGCGGTGCGGGGAGGACCCGTGGCCGCCCCTGCCGCGCACGGTCACGGTCAGCGTGTCGGCCGCGGCGAGCACGGGCCCGCCCTTGGTCAGGAACAGGCCGCGCGGGATCGTCGTGGAGAACACGTGTATGCCGTACGCGGCGACGGGCCTGGTTCCGGCCGCGTCGAGCACGCCTTCCTCGATCATCAGGCGGGCGCCCTCCTGGCCCTCCTCGCCGGGCTGGAACATCAGCACCACGTCGCCGGCGAGTTCGCCGCGCCGCCCGGCGAGCAGGCGGGCGGCTCCTGCCAGCATGGCCGTATGCAGATCATGGCCGCAGGCGTGCATGCGGCCGTCGAAGCGGGACCGGTAGGGGACGTCCGCCTTCTCGTGCACCGGCAGCGCGTCCATGTCGGCGCGCAGCAGTACGGCGGGGCCCGGGCGGGCGCCGCGCAGCACGGCGGTCACCGACGACAGGCGCTCGCCGGTGGTGATCTCCAGGGGCAGGCCGTCGAGCGCGGTGAGCACCTTCTCCTGCGTGCGGGGCAGGTCGAGGCCGATCTCCGGCTCCCGGTGCAGCGCGCGGCGAAGCTCGACGAGATCATCCTGGAAGCTCATGGTCCACCCGAAGCGCGAGGAGGTTGGGGTTCCAACTGACCCTAATGATGCGGGTGCGGCCCCCGGTCCCGGAAGAAGGGGAACGGGGGCGGGCCTCACAGGTACAGGCCGGTGCCGTGGTCGGTCTGCTGCGTCGCCACGGCGTGGAGGTCGCGCTCGCGCAGCACCAGGTAGATCTGGCCCTGGACCTCCACCTCGTACTGGTCCTCGGGGTTGAACAGGACCTTGTCGCCGGGCTTGACCGACCTGACGTTGGCGCCGGCGCCGCACACCTCGCCCCAGACGAGCCGGTTGGCCATTTTGACCGTCGCCGGGATGACGATGCCCGAGCTGCTGCGCCGTTCCTCAGGCTCCCGCTGGATCTTGACCATCACGCGGTCGTGGAGCATCTGAATCTCGAACTTCGGGTCAGCCACGCTCGCAGTGTACGCGGAGCGGATTCGGGCACCGGCATCGGCGCTCACCCGCCGAGGGGTCTCACCGGCGGCCCATGGCCAGGGCGTAGCCGGTCCCCGAGTGGCGGTAGACGCCGCCCTTTCCCCACTTCAGCACATGGAAGCGTACGTGGACGGAGTTGGAGGCGACGCCGGTCAGGTCGGCCATCATCTTCTCCGACAGGTCGACGATCGCCGGGATGTCGTGCTGGGCCACGGCCCACTCGGCCGGGCCGAAGTCCTCGACGACGCCGATCGCGCTCTTGCCCTTGTAGGTGATCCGCACCTTCGTGCCGAGGGGCCAGTAGGGGCTGGCGATGGTCCGGTACCGCATCGGCTTGCCCGACGCGGTCTCGGCGTCCCAGAACGACGTGGCGGTGGCGACGCCGTAGGGCAGGTACGCGGCCTTCTTGATGTCCTCGTACGCCTTCCTCAGCGTCGCGTTGAAGGCCGCGCCGAGGGAGACCGGATCCAGGGAGACCGGAGCCGGGGCCGGCCGGGTGGTGTCCCGCGGGATGGCGGGCAGTGTCCGGGAGGACGCGGCGGAGGAGGGAGCCTGCGGGATCACCGAGGCGTGCGCGGCGGTGGCCGCACCGGCGGCGAGCGTGGTTCCGGCCAGTGCCGTAGTGATCACCTGACGGGCTCGCTTGTGCATGAGGTTCCTTTCGTCTCGGCTCGCGGGGGCGGCCCCCGGGCTGGCTCGTATACCCAT
>JADGHC010000150.1 GCA_019689655.1 Microbispora sp. | reverse complement strand
GCGTGCGTGCAGCCGCTCCCTGGCCTGCTCCAGGCGCTTCAGGTGGCCTATGTTCATGACCTCAGACCACTTGGCCTCGCCCACGGACGGGAGCCGGCCTGGTTCGCCGCGAAACTCGCCAGCGCGGCCCACTCGCGATCGCGGCCGAAGATGTGAGCAGGCTTCATGCGGCCCCCGTATAAGTGCACTTCTTAGAAGCCGGCTTCCAAGAAGTGCACTTATACAAGGTGGCCTCCTACTGGCGCGGCACGAAGTGGGACAGGACCTCGGGGTTGGCCAAGGCGTCGGGGTTGGCGGCCTTCTCGACCGGGGTGCCGAGCAGGATCTTCCGTACGGGGACCTCCAGCTTCTTGCCCGACAGCGTCCTCGGGATGCCGGGGACCACCCGGATCTCGTCGGGCACATGCCGGGGCGACAGCTCGGTGCGCAGGGCCGTACGCAGCCGGGACACCAGCTCGTCGGACAGCTCCGCGCCCTCGGTCAGGGTGACGAACAGCAGCAGCCGGCCCTCTTGGCCGAGCTGCCCGGTGTCGATGACCAGGCTGTCGGCGATCTCATCGAACCGCTCCACGACGCGGTAGAACTCGCTGGTGCCCATCCGCACGCCGCCGCGGTTGAGGGTGGAGTCGGAGCGGCCGTAGATCACGCAGCCGCCGTCGGGGAGGATCTTGATCCAGTCGCCGTGCCGCCAGATGCCCGGATAGTCGGCGAAGTACGACTCCCGGTAGCGGTCACCGGAGGGGTCGTTCCAGAACATGACCGGCATGGACGGCATCGGCCGGGTGATGACGAGCTCCCCCACCTCCCCCACGATCGAGGCCCCGGCGGGGTCGAAGGACTCGACGGACGCGCCGAGGCAACGGCACGGGATGACACCGGCCCGGACCGGCAGCAACGGCACCGCACCGACGAACCCGGTGCACACGTCGGTGCCGCCGGAGAACGAGCCGAGCTGCACGTCGGGCTTCACGTCGGAGTACACCCAGGCGAACCCCTCCGGCGGCAGCGGGGAGCCGGTCGAGCCGACCCCGCGCAGCCGGTCGAGCCCCTGCGGCTTCACCCCGGCCTTCATCGACGCCAGGATGTACGGCGCGCCGGTGCCGAAGTACGTCACGCCCTCCTCGGCGGCGAGCCGCCACAGCGCGTCGGTGCCGGGATGGGTCGCGCTGCCGTCGTACAGCAGGATGGTGGAGCCCGCCAGCAGGCCGCCGATGAGGTAGTTCCACATCATCCAGCCGGTGGTGGTGTACCAGAAGAACACGTCGCCCTCGCCGAGGTCCTGGTGGAAGGAGAGCGACTTGAGGTGCTCCAGGACGATGCCGCCGTGCCCGTGGACGATGGGCTTGGGCAGGCCGGTGGTGCCCGACGAGTACAGCACCCACAGCGGATGGCCGAACGGCACCCGCTCGAACTCCAGCGGCGCGGTCTCGGCACGCAGCTCGTCCCAGCTCAGCGCCCCCTCGGGGGCGCCTTCGCGGAGCACGGGGATCCAGACGGTCGCCCCCAGCGACGGCAGCTTCGCCGCGATCTCCCGCACCACCTCCGACCGGTCGTACGGCTTTCCGTTGTAGCGGTAGCCGTCCACCGCGATCAGCACCTTCGGCTCGATCTGCGCGAACCGGTCGGTCACGCTGGGCGCGCCGAAGTCGGGCGAGCAGGAGGACCAGATCGCCCCGAGCGAGGCGGTGGCCAAGAAGGCGATGAGGGCCTCGGGGACGTTCGGGATGTAGGCGGCGACCCGGTCACCACGCCCGACGCCCAGCCGTACGAGCCCCGCACGGACCCGGGCGACCTCGTCGCGGAGCTCGCCGAGCGAGTACTGCCAGCGGCCGCCCGATTCGTTGCGGAAGATCACCGCCGTCCGGCCGGGGTGGCCGCGCAGCGCGTTCTCCGCGTAATTCAGGACCGATCCCGCGAACCATTCGGCGTCCGGCATCGTTCCCCGGATGACGGGCCCGTCGCCACGCGTACCGACCACGCCGAAGTAGTCCCATATGGACGTCCAGAAGTCGGCCGGAGACTCGACCGACCACTTCCACACGTCCTCGTAGTCCCCCGTACGGCCCAGCCACTCCATGTAACGGGTGATGCGGGCCGCACGTACAACCTCGGGCGTGGGTTCCCAGAGCAGAGCGCCTTCCTCGACCATGCCCCCATCTTTGCGAGGCTTGGGCGGCATGTCACCCATCCGGCCCACATAGAAAGAGACTGTTATATGTGGGTCCTGAGCTGGTCGATCACCGTACGGGCGGCGAGCCCGATCGCGGCGTCGGCGCGCGGCTGGTTCTGCGCGGTGCCGTACGACCGGGTGAACACGGCCACGGCGTAGCGCCCGCCGTCGGGATACTCGACCACCCCGACCTCGTTGCGGAGCGTCGGCAGCGTGCCCGTCTTGCCGCTCACCGCGACGTCGTCGAACGGGAACCCCGAGGCCAGCCGGTGCGGCCACACCTGCAGCGCCATGAGGCGGCGGATCGCCGCGCAGGAGGCCGCGCCCGCCGCCTCGTCCCGCCAGATCATGGCCAGCAGCCGGGTCATCTCGCGCGGCGTGCTCCGGTTGGCCACCGCCGGGTCGAGCGCGCTCAGCCGCGCCACCACCTCGGGGTCGGCGCACGCCTGGTTCACGTCCGACTGGTCCGCCACGCCCGCGTCCACCCGCAGGCTGGCGAGCATCTCGCGGCAGCTCTGCGTCACCCGCGTCGCCGTCAGCCCGAGGCCGTCGAGCAACGTGTTGACCGCCTCCCTGCCGACCCGGGCCAGCAGCACATCGGCCGCGGTGTTGTCGCTCACCGCCATCATCAGGTACGCCAGGTCGCGCAGCGACAGCGTGGCGTCGTCCAGCATCGCCGACAGCCCGGTGCCCCCACCCGTACGGCCGGACGCAGGCACCCGCACGCGCTCGGTGAGGTCGAGTAACCCGCGCTCGGCCTGGCGGTGCAGTTCCAGCAGCAGGGGCAACTTGAACACCGACGCGAGCACCACCGGCTCGTCGGCCCGCATGCCCACCTCACGCCCGTCGTCGATGTCGACCGCATGGAGCCATCCGGTGACGCCGGCGGACCGGAACACCCGCTCCACGGCGTTCACGCCGGGGTTCATGCGAGGAACCCGGTCGCCGGGCGCGGCGCCACGCGGGGTGCGGGCGGCATGGCCTCGTCCACCATGCCGGCGTCGTCTTTCAGCACCTGTACGGCCACGTCCGTGAAGTCTCGCACGCACGGCCCGGGCTCGCCCCGCCAGGCCGGGGAGCAGCGCCACGCCAGGGGCTTACCCGCGAGGGGCCGCCACACCACGCCCGGCACCTCCGCCGGGACGCCGAACGCGACGGCCGTGCCGGACAGCACAAGGCCGAGGGCGAACTCGGCCCGGTCGGTGTGGATGACCTCGGCGGGGACGAACCCGCCACGGCGGCAGGCGGCCAGCGTGTCGTCGTACAAACCGGGCTCGGCGTCACGGGGGAACATCACCAGGTCCCGCCCGGCCAAGTCGCCGAGGTGCACGGCCGCCCAGGCGGTCAGTTCGTCGTCCTCGGCGAGCAGGACGCCCGGATACCGGACGAGCACCGGCCCGCAAGCGAGCCCGTGTCCGGCGACCGGATGGCGCAGCAGCCCCACGTCGAGCCTGCCCTCCAGCAGCGCGGCGACCTGCGCAGCTGTGCCCATCTCGGTCAGCGACAGCCGTACGTCGGGACGGCGGTCGCGGAACCCCGCGATGAGCGCGGCGAGCACCGGAGCACCGAGATCGGCGGGCACGCCCGCCCGCACAACCGCCGCGGCACCGCGCGCCATATCGGCCATGAGGTCTCGTATCCGCTCGGCCCTCGCGACGATCTCACGGGCCTCGGGCACCAGCAGCCGTCCCGCCTCGGTCAGCGCGACCCGCCGGCTCGACCGTTCGAACAGGCGCACGCCGAGCTCTTCCTCCAGCCGCTTGATGCGCTGGCTCAGCGGCGGCTGCGCCATGCCCAGCCGGGCGGCCGCGTTCCCGAAATGCCGCTCTTCCGCCACAACGAGGAAGTAGCCGAGGTGCCGGACAAGGTCCATGAGCTGGGAGCATATCCGAATCGCTCATGAAGAACATTGATATCCATATTGGACATATTCCCGGCCGATCTGCTGCCCTTAGCGTGCACTCGATCCAAAGGGGGACGCATGCGAGAGCGAAGGCGCTGGCCGTACGTCACGGCGGCGGTGCTCGTGCCGGTAGTGGCCGCAGGGGTCGCGGTGTGGGCGCTACGGACAAAGGGATCGCCCGAGGAGACCGCGCGGGACTTCCTCGCGGCATGGTCGCGCTCGGACTACGCGGCGATGCGCACGCTCGTCGCCGACCCGCCGGCCGACTTCGAAAGCACCTACCGCCGTTTCCACGACGACCTGAAGCTCACGAGGCAGCGATTCCAGGTGACGAGCGTCCAGGACGACACTGTGCGATTCCGGGCGCGGCTGACCGGCCCGCTGCCAATCGTGTACGACGGGAGGCTCCACCTGGTCGAAAGCGACCGCGCCTGGAAGGTGGCATGGACCCCGACGGCCATCCATCCCCGGATGGGCGACGGTGTCCGGGCCAAGCTCACCACCGTGCCCGCCGAGCGCGCACCAATCACCGCCGCCGACGGCACCCGCATCGACACGCCGGACGCCCCCGGCTCCGTGCAGCAGATCGTCGAGGGGCTGCGCGAGCAGTACGCCGCACGCCTGACCGGCACCGCGTCCGCCCGGGCCGACCTGGTCGACAGCCGTACGGGCGCCAAGGTCGCCACGCTGGCCGAGGGCGGATCGAGGCCCGGCAAGCCGCTGCGCACGACACTCGACCTGCGGGTGCACCAGGCGGGGGCGCAGGCGCTGGAGGGGGTGGACAAGCCCGCCTCGCTCGTCGCACTACGGCCGTCCACGGGCGAGATCCTCGCCGTGGTGAACAAGCCGGGCGGGTACAACCGCGCCCTGCTCGGCGCATACCCGCCGGGCTCGACTTTCAAGATCGTGACTGCCTCGGCCCTGGTCGCCGACGGCGTCACGCCGGACCAAACCGTCGAGTGCCCGCCGGAGAAGACGATCGGCGGCTTCCGGTTCCACAACGCCGAGTTCCACGACTACGGCACGCTGCGCTTCGTCGACGCCTTCGCCCACTCGTGCAACACGACGTTCGGCGACATGGCGGTGCGGCGCCTTGGCGCCGAACGCCTGTCCAAGGTGGCCTCCGACTTCGGCTTCGGCGCCGTCATCAAGATCGGCGTTCCCGCCGTGGACGCCGCTTTCCCCGCACCTCGTGACGACACCGACCTCGCGTCCGCCGCGATCGGCCAGGGGCGTGTCCTGGCCAGCCCGCTGAACATGGCCGCCGTCGCGGGCGCCATCGCCGCGGGCACCTGGCGGCAGCCCCGCCTGGTCCCGGTCTCGCTCGTCCCGGATGGCGGCACTCCCCCGCGTGCGCTGGAGCCCGCGGTAGTGTCCGCGCTGCGCCGCCTCATGCCCGCCGTCGTCAGCGAGGGCACCGCAAGCGGCGTCTCCTTCCCCGCCGGTACGGCGGGGAAAACCGGAACGGCCGAGTACGGCTCGGCCGAAAAGGGGCAGGACCCGCCCACGCACTCGTGGTTCATCGGTTACAAGGGCGACCTGGCCTTCGCCGTGCTCGTCGAAGGCGGCGGCACCGGAGCGCAGGTGGCGGCCCCCATCGCGGCCCGCTTCCTCAGGGCCCTGTGACCCCCGCCCGCCGCTGCCACGCCGGCCGTACCGCGGGCCTAGGGGGTCGTACGGCCGGCCGGGGTGGTGAGGCGGGCGACGGCGGCGACGACCTCGGAGGAGTTGGACAGATCGGGCAGCACGATGTCCGCACCGGCCTCCTGCAGCTCGGCGGCCGTGGACCTGCCCGACGCGACGGCGATCATCGCCGCGCCGCCGATCTTCGCCGCCTGGACGTCCCGGGTGGAGTCGCCGATCAGCACGGTGTTGCCGGCGGTGAAGGCGGTGCCGTACCTGGCCTTGGCCCGCCCCTGGGCCACTTGGAGCAGGGTGGCCTTGGGATACACCTCCTCGCCGTAACCGCCCACCTCGACGTCGATCCACTTGTGCAGCCCGAACGCCTTGAGCTTGTGCACGGCGTTGCTCTTGATGGTGCCGGTGAGCACCGACTGCACGACGCCGTCGAGGCGCGACACCGCCTTGAGCGCGTCCTTGGCCCCGGGCAGCGCGCGCCCGTCCTTGGCCAGCCGATCGCGATGCCGGGCGAAACAGACGGCCAGCGCGTCGAGGAACCTCGGCAGGTGATCGTCCTGTACGGCGATGCCGTTGACGGCCAGGGTCTCGAAGATGATCTCCGAGTCGGGGCGGCCGTGCGCCGGGGCGAGTTTGACCAGCGGCCGCCCCGTCACCATCCGGAACGCGTCCGCGTAGGCGTCGCGGGTGACGATGGCGACGTCGACGAGCGTGAGGTCGATGTTCCAGAGAACGAGGCGGTTGATCGCGGCCTCCGTGGGGGTGCGTGATGACTCGTGCTCAGCGTACGGGGATGTACGCTCCCCCGCCTCTCCGGGCATCACGGGCACGGCATCCCACAGCTCAGCGCCTGATTCCGGTCTTCCGGGCCGCGAACTCCCAGTGGCACCAGTCGCCGATCTCATGCTCGAGACGTGTCCGGCGTTGCGCCTCCGTCAGGCCGGCCTTGGGGCAGCCGAGCCCCGCGCGTCCGTACAGGCAGGTCGCTCGCATCATAGGCGCGTCGTAGAAGCCGCACCGGTCCGCGCCATCCGCCAGCGGGAGCAACGGGACGAGCTGCATCGTGTCCTTGGCCACCTTGAGAGCGTTTCCCACGTAGGGGCGGTTCCGGAAAACCGTCTCCTGATTCTCCAGTGCCCTGTCGACGCAATAAATGCCGTCCAAAAGGAGAAGCGGCAGCGGAAACTCTTCGGTGAGCTCTGCCCGGTAAAGATGAGGTACGGCGAAACGGCCGGGGTGACGGATTCGGTGATGCATCGCGTTGAGCATCATGCCGGCCATCTCGAATCCGACCGGGCGCGGCCGATCGGCGAGGGCCGCCACCGAAATCGCGCGCCACACCGGCGCAAGCGCGTCGAGCTCGCCGGCCAGATTGCTTTCGTCACTCACCCACAACCGGCCGTAGTCGTCCTCCGGCAATCCGTACTCCAGGAGAGGCCGGCGTCCCAGGCCCACGGCGAGGAGTTTCGTGAGCATCACCGCGGAGCGGGCGAAGGTTGTTTTCGGCTCCGGCCAGGCGGCCCACGCGCACATGTCGCGTTGAAACCGCTCGACGGCCTCCCCGGGATCGGCCTCGTCGACCTCGGGGAACTCGAAAGCCTGCGCCCGGAACGCCAGCTTCCCGAACCGATAAGGGATGGACCGAAGTTCCCGGATCATTTCCGGGTCGCGCTCATCGGCCGCCGGGTATCCACCGGTCAAAGCGAGATCGACGGCGGCGAGAAAACCCGCCACGAGCGCACGCTCGTTCCGGACACGCCCTCCGTGAAGCCTCCTCCAATATTCCCAGCAGCCGTAATAGCGGACTTCGCCGGGCGTGTTCCGTTCCAGACGCGGCGGGGGCTTACCGCTGGAGGCGCATTCGGCCACCTGGGAGGCGGATTCGGCCAGGGCGAGCGCGGTGAACGGAACCAGCGCCGTCTGCCCGTCCGGCAGCTCGAGGGCCGCGCCGTAGCCGTACGTGACCCCCAGGTCATTCGGGCGCGCGTAGAGCACCTGGAAGGTGCCCAGGGGAAAGTCCACCTGCTGCCCGCCCAGGAGGTGGGTGTCGCGCAGGTCGAACCAGGAGCAATCCGCTTCCGTGGCCACCATCAGCCGGAACACGCCCGCCGGGTCCTCCGGAGGGCGCGAGGCGAGGATCTGCTCGCGGTCCCCGCCCGCCCGCGCCACGCCGATCGCGATCTTCTCGAGTTCCAGGAAGAAACGCTGCTGGAGGAGCGGAGACGCGAGGTACTGCCAGTAGTGGGTCCGCTCGTGGAAGATGCGCGCCTCGGTGTGCGGCGGAAGGGGATCGGGGAGTTCCACCAGCGGAAACAAGTCCATCCGGCTGGGAATGCCGGCCCTCACCGAGGGGAGGAACAGTGCGCGTATCAGGTCCTCCCGCGGATGAGGTATTTCCTCGGCGAATGCGTCGGTCCGCAGTAACTGCGTGAGGAGGTCGCCGAAGCGGAACCTTCCCTCAAGACGCCAAATCTCCTCCTCCACGGAAGCCGGCTATCTCGTCTCCGCCCCTCCCCGGCACAACTCGGCCAGGCCGATTTTCACGGCAAGCGCCGCGAACGCCAGCACGGGAATGTTCAGCACCGCCGGAGACCCGGCGATCGCCGTGGCGATGAGAACGACCATGTCGACGCTGTGATCGGACACCGCCGGCCGGGAATTATAGGCCTCGCATATCAGCGACCGGACCAGGGAAATCCGGGAGGCGAAGATTTGCTTGCCCCGGGCCACCAAACCGTCGAAGCTGAACAGGTCCTGCCGCTCCGACTCGGGAACAAGCTGCGTGAACAGTTCGTCCTCGGTCATCTCGGCGAACCGGGCCGCTTCTTCCGGGGAAAACGGGACGTCGGGCATTCGCACCCTCTCCTGCGCCGAAGGTAAGCACAGTGTGCCACTCGGCCCTCGCCGCTCGCCAGTAGTCCCGATCAGCCGGAATTCCGCCGCCCCCCGATGGCGCTCGCCCGGATTTCGCGTCCGGTCATCGCCCTGACCTGCCGCATTTTCCCTATCGACGAGGGAGCCGGATGACCGGCTCGGCTCCCTCATGACAAAAAGTGGCGGCCCGGGTCAGACGAGGTCGAGGGCGTCGGCCAGCGAGTCCACCACCGGGACCCCGACGCCTTCCAGCTCCGACCGCTTGGTCATGCCGCCGGTGTAGAGGATGGCGCGGGCGCCGACGTGCTGGGCCGCGTGCGCGTCGTCCACGCTGTCGCCGATGACGACGACCTTCGCCGCGTCGATGCCGAGCGCGCGCAGGTGCTCCACCATGTGCTCGGCCTTGCGCCCGCCGGTCGCCGACCGGGAGCCGTCGATCCTGATGAAGTGGCCGTCGATGCCGAACTCGCCGGTCTTGCGGACCAGCCGTTCGTGCTTCCACATCGACAGCAGCGACTGCGTGCGGCCCGACTCCTCCCAGGCGCGCAGGCTCGACAGCGCCCCCTCGGCGAGGCTGCACGCCTCCATCAGCCGGTGGTAGTGCTCGTGGAAGCCCGCGTCGAGCCGCTCCCATTCACCCTCCCTGAGCGGCCGTCCGAGCATCCGCTCGTACGCCACCCAGATGGGGCGGGTGTATACCTCGCGGAAGCCCTCCACGTCGTACGGCCCCAGGCCGTACGGCTGGAAGACCTCGTTGGTGGCGCCGACGACGGCGTCGATGTCGTGAAAGAGCGTGCCGTTCCAGTCCCAAACAATGTGTGTCATCTCGCCTTCAGCTTAAACGGCGGGTATGACAACACCATGAACTGTGCGGGTCAGGCGAGCAGATCCGGGATTTCCTGAGTGGCGTACCACAGCAGTTCGTGGTCCTCCGCACCGTCCACGACGAACTGCGCGTCGTCGTCCCCGGCGTCGGCCGCGGGCAGCGCCGCGATCGCCGCCTCCACGTCCGGTATGGCGTCGGCGTCGTCCACGTGGACCGACGCGACCAGCCGCAGCGGGATCGGCTCCAGCACCCGCACGCGGGCGCGTTCCTCCAGGTCGGCGCCGGCCTTCACGGTCTCGTCGGGCACCTCGGCCGCGATCACGACGCGCCGGGCGGCCGTCTCGACGCCGTCGCTGCGGTCGGCGGCCAGCATGCGCAGGGAGGCCCGGGCGGCCTCGGTCAGCGCGACGTACTCCAGCTCCTCGGTGTCGCCCGAGACGTACCACTCGATCAACGAGGGGGTGACCGCGAAACCGGTCAGCGGGGCCGGGCCCAGCTCCCCGGCGGCGGCGACGCGCGCCAGCGCGGGAATGGTGGACGGCAGATAGACGCGCATGCGTTCCCTCGACTCGGATTGACGTGCCGGGCCCGCTCGCCCGGCCGGTCCCACGACTGAATCTACAGACGGGCGGCGGGATCGCCGGGAGAACCGGCCGCCGGGCGTGTCCCGCGGAGAGGCAGGCCGAAAAGGCGTTCCATTTCGGCGATGGTCTCCGACGGATCATTGTGATGGATGCCGACCAGGCCGATGGCGCGGGCCGCCACGATGTTCGCCTCGATGTCGTCGACGAACACGCACTGCCCCGGCTCCAGCCCCAGCAGGCCGAGCGCGTGCCGGAAGATGCGCTCCTCGGGCTTGCGCATGCCGACCTCTCCCGAGATGACGACCGCGTCGAAGAGGACCTCCCAGTCCTCCCGCGAGTAGTGGTCGCCCCAGGAGTTGGAGACCAGGCAGGTGCCGACCCCGGCCGCACGGGCCAGGCGCAGCATCTCGTTCATCTCCTCGACCGGCCGGAACCCGGCGAACATCCGGGCCAGCAGGCCGTCGGCCTCGGGCGGGCCGCCGTCCAGGGTGACCAGGCGGGCGGCCAATGCCCGTTCGAACTCCAGGACCGGAATCTCGCCGCGCTCGAGCGCGTGGATCGGGTTCTCCTCGCCCGGCTCGGCACCGGCCCGGTAGGCCTGCGTGACCAGCGCGCGCATCACGTCACGGTAGTGCCGGGGATCGATCCGGTCCGCCTCGATCCACGCCGCGACGGACTCGGCCAGGCTCGTGGTCAACACCCCGCCCCAGTCGATCAGCACACCCTCGAGCACCGCGCCTCCCAGCCGACGTGCCTTCAAATATAGGCCGTCCGCCGTACGTGCCCCGGTGCCGGTGAGGGGCGATCAGTCCGGCCGCTCGAACGTGTGAGCACTCCGGCGAGCCCGAAGACGACGGGGAAGACGGCCAGGACGAGCCCGGCGTCACCTGACGGCGGCGTAGAGCCGCTTGGCGACCTTGAGGTGCGCGGCCGACCTCACCGCGCCCGGGTCGGTGCGGATCGGGCCGAAGGCGCCGCGCTTCTCCTTCAGCCGCAGGATGCGCAGCACCGACTCGTCGAGCCTGCGCTCGGAGATCCGCCCCGACTTCACCGCGTCGAGGACGGCGTCGTACGCCTTGGGCAGGTTCGGCGGCATGAGGAGGATGTCGGCCCCGGCGAGCACGGCCCGCACCGCGACCTCGGCGTCGCCGTACTTCTTGCGCACCCCGGCCATGTCGAGCGCGTCGGTGCTGATCACGCCGTCGAAGCCGAGCTCGTCGCGGAGCAGGCCGGTGAGGATGCGATGGGACAGCGTCGCGGGGTCGCCGGAGGGGTCGAGCTTCGGCATCACGACGTGCGCCGACATGATCGCGTCCACGCCGTGCTCGATCGCCGCCCGGAACGGCGGGGCGTCCAGCTTGCGCCACTGCGTCTTCGAGTGCTTGATCACCGGCAGGCCGGTATGGCTGTCGACCGTGGTGTCCCCGTGGCCGGGGAAGTGCTTGGCGACGGAGGCCACACCCGCCTTGTGGAAGCCGTCCACGGCCGCCCCGACCATCGCGGCCACCTTCCGCGGGTCGGAGCCGTACGCGCGGGGGCCGATCACGGGGTTGCGGGGGTTGATGTTGACGTCGGCGACCGGCGCGAAGTCGAGCGTGATGCCGAGGTCGCGCAGCTCCTCACCGGTCACCCTGGCCACGTCGCGCGCGTTCGCCGTCTTGCCGGTCTGCCCGATCTCCGACGCGCCGGGAAGCTTGGTGACGACGGACTTGAGCCGGGAGACGATGCCGTTCTCCTGGTCCACACCGATCATCAACGGCGCCTCGCCGGCGTCGGCCGCCGCCTCGCGCAGGCCCGTGGTGAACGCGGCCACCTGTCCGGCGTCGGCGATGTTGCCCGCCCAGTCGAACAGGATGACCCCGCCGGGCCGGAACTTCCGCACCACCTCCGCCGGGGTGGCCACGCCGTACCGTGCCTGGTTCTCCTTGCTCGCCTCCCCGGCCTTCCGGCCCCACACCACGATCGTGAAGAGCTGCGCGACCTTGTCCCGCAGGCTCATCGCCGCGAGCGTCCGTTCGGCCGCGCTTCCCGAGGGCGAGGCGGACGGCGACGGGGACGGCGACGACATCGGCGCCGACGAGAGCGCCGACGAG
>JADGHC010000149.1 GCA_019689655.1 Microbispora sp. | reverse complement strand
GGACGGGTGGCCGGGCGTCGCGCCGGAGGAGGGCCGCTCTCCGGCCGGTTCACCCGAAGGGCCGCCGGAGGCTCCGTCCGGGGTGGCCGGGAGCGCGGTGGCCGGCGGGGCCAACAGCGGCGAGGCGGACAGGGGCTGGGCGACCGCCACCACCGGAGCGAGTGGCGCCTCGTCCAGGATCGCGCTGCGCAGCACGTCGCGCACGCCGAGCCAGGAGACGCCGACGGCGAGTGCGGTGGCCCCGCACCAGGCGATCACGTAACCGGTGACCCTTCTCATGGTGGCCGCTCACTTTATCTCGCCCGCCGATTGACCGCTCGTTTGTTTCGGTCATCCTTATCCGTTTATGTGCGACCTTAAATGCAATAATTCCTCGCGGTTCGGATTGCTCTTCCGGGGACGCGGTACGGGTCGGGAGTGTACGTTTCTGCCCCATGGCGACCGTTTTGGTGGTTGAGGACGACGAGTTCGTCCGATCAGCGATCATCCGCGACCTGACCGGGCGCAGTCACGCGGTCCGCAGCGCGGGCCGGGCGCTCGACGCCCTCCGGGACATCGCCCACGCCGCCCCCGACGTGGTCGTCCTCGACCTGGGACTGCCCGATCTCGACGGCGCGGAGGCGCTGAAGATGCTGCGGGCGATCTCCGACGTCCCGGTCATCGTGGCCACCGCGCGGGACGACGAGGCCGAGATCGTCCGCCTGCTGCGGGACGGCGCGGACGACTACCTGGTCAAGCCGTTCTCCGGCGACCACCTCAACGCCCGTCTCGAGGCCGTGCTGCGCCGGGCCAGGCCCGGGACGCCGTCGCCGGTCGCGCGGGTCGGCGGGCTGGTCGTGGACCCCGATCGCAGGGAGGCCCGCCTGGACGGCGTGCCGCTCGACCTCACCCGCCGGGAGTTCGACCTGCTGGCCTACCTCGCCGCCCGCCCCGACCGCGTGATCTCCCGCAGGGAGCTGCTGGCGGAGGTGTGGCGGCAGTCGTACGGGGACGACCAGACGATCGACGTCCACCTGTCCTGGCTGCGGCGCAAGCTGGGGGAGAGCGCCTCGCGCCCCCGATACCTGCACACCGTGCGGGGCGTCGGCGTACGCCTGAGCCCCCCTGCCGAGGGCTGAACCCGGGGCCTTGAGCGGGAGCCGTGGTTGAGACGGAGCCTGGCCCTGGTGGCGGTGGCCGTGACGGCGATGGTCGCGCTGGCCTTCCTCATCCCGCTGGCCGTGGCGGTCAAGGAGATCGCCGAGGGCCGCGCGCTCGCGGACGCCGAACGCCAGGCCGCCACGATCGTGCCCGCCCTCGTGGTGACGGACGACGCCGCCGCGCTGGAGCGTGCGCTGGCCAGCACCCCCGCGGGCACCTCGCGCCTGGCCGTGCATCTGCCCGGAGGGCGCACGGTGGGCCGGTCCCGCGTCACGCCCGCCGACGTCGCGGGCGCGGCGGACAGCGCCAAGACGGTGCCGGTCGGCACGGGATACGTACTGCTCCGGCCGGTCGCGCTGGGCGGCGGGCGGCGGGTGGTCGTCGAGGTGTACGAGCCAGAGGCGGACGCGCGGAAGGGCGTGTCCACCTCCTGGGCGGTGCTCACCGGCGTCGCGCTCACCCTCGTGGCGGGGTCGGTGGTGGTGGCCGACCGGCTCGGGGCCCGGGTGGTCCGGGCGGCCCGGCGGCTCGGGCAGGCGGCGGAGGCCCTCGGGGCGGGCGACCTGACGGTCCGCATCGTCCCGGACGGCCCGCCCGAACTGGTCGCGGCGGGACGGGCGTTCAACGCGATGGCCGACCAGGTGGCGGGCCTGCTCGCGGCCGAGCGCGAACTGGCCGCCGACCTGTCGCACCGGCTGCGTACCCCGCTGACCGCGCTGCGGCTGAACCTCGGCGGCACCGGCCCCGAGGCCGAGCAGCGCAGGCTCGCGATCGACCGGCTCGAACGGGCCGTCGACGAGATCATCGAAGCCGCCCGGCGGCCGTCCCGTGCCGTGCCGGCACGCTGCGACGCCGCGCTCGTGCTGCGGGAACGGCTCGCCTTCTGGTCGGCGCTCGCCGAGGACCAGGGGCGGCCCTGGCAGCTCGTCGGCGCGGACGAGCCCAGCCCCGTGCCGGTCGCCGCCGCCGATCTCGGCGCGGTGGTCGACGCGCTGCTGGGCAACGTCTTCCGGCACACGCCGCAGGGCACGGCCTTCCGCGTCACCCTGCACCGGGGCAGCGGCATGGTGGGCATCCTCGTCGCGGACGCGGGCCCGGGCATCCCCGACCCGGAGAAGGCGCTGCGGCGGGGCAGCAGCGGGGCCGGCTCCACCGGGCTCGGCCTCGACATCGCCCGGCGCCTGGCGGAGTCGACGGGCGGCGGGGTGCGCATCGAGCCCTCGGCCCTCGGCGGGACCGCCGTCAACCTGTGGCTGCGCACCGACGGCCGGGCCACGGGACCGCGTCGCGGCCTGCTGCGGCGCGGCCGGGCCCGCGGGTCCCGCCACTGAACCCCGGCCGCCGGTCATCCGAAAGCTCGGTCGGCGCGTCCGGGGGACAACAATCGGGGAGATCGCGGCGGGGTTCCGCCTGCCGGCGCCGTACTCGCCGCCGGGGGTCGCCGCCCGGCACGGGGACCCGCCGGACTACCCGTTCTTCAGCGCCTCGGCGAGGGTGTCGCGCAGCGGGGTGGTCGGACGGCCGATGAGGGCGGCCAGGTTGCCGGGGGTGGCGCCGAGCCAGCCCTCGGCGATGCCGGCGTCGATCTCGGCGAACATGGTGGCGGCCGGCTCCGGCAGCCCGTTGGCCGCCAGCGCCTTGGCGTACTCGGGGACCGGCAGGTCCCGATACTCGACGGGGGTGCCGGACAGCTCGGAGACCACGGCGGCCAGCTCCCGCATGGTCCAGGCGACGTCGCCCGACAGCTCGTACACCGCGTTCTGGTGCCCGTCGGTGGTCAGGACGGCCGCCGCGGCGGCGGCGTAGTCGGCGCGCGCCGCCGAGGCGATGCGGCCGTCGCGGGCGCTGCCCGGGATGATGCCGCTGCGCGCGCCCTGCCGCGCGGCCGGGATGTAGTTCTCGTGATACCAGCCGTTGCGCAGGAAGACGAAGGGCAGCCCGCTCGCCCGGATGTACTCCTCGGTCGCCTTGTGCTCGGGCGCGAGGCCCAGCGGGCTGGTGTCGGCGTGCAGGATGCTGGTGTAGGCGAGCAGCCCGGCGCCGGCGGCCTTGGCGGCGTCCACCACGGCATTGTGCTGGTCGACGCGCCGGCCGACCTCGCTGCCGGAGATGAGCAGGATCTTGGTGGCGCCCTCGAACGCCGGTCCCAGCGTGGCCGGATCGTCGTAGTCGGCCTTGCGCACCTGGACGCCCCGCTCGGCCAGGTCGGCCGCCTTCTCCGGGCTGCGCACCGCCGCGATGATCTGCGAGGCGGGCACCCGCCCGGCCAGTTCCCCGATCACCAACCGGCCGAGCCGTCCGGTCGCCCCGGTCACGACGATCATGGTTTCTCCTCCATAGTGCTTTCTATCGGTTAGTGCTTTCTATCAGAAAGTACAGTGAGAGCGTACGCTGATGGTCATGGAGGAGGAGTTCGAGGACCTCGTCGCCGACGTCTTCTCGCGGAAGTGCACATCGCGCTCGGTGCTGGAGACGATCACCGGCCGGTGGGCGATCCTGGCGCTGGCGGCCCTGTACGAAGGGCCCTACCGCTTCAACGCGCTGCGCCGGCGGGTGGACGGGGTGAGCGAGAAGATGCTGGCCCAGACCCTCCAGGCCCTCGAACGCGACGGCATGGTGCTGCGGGAGGCCGAGCACACGATCCCGCCCCGGGTCGAATACAGCCTCACGCCGCTCGGCCGCGAGGCCGCCGAACGCCTGCTCCCGCTCATCGCCTGGACCGAGGAGCGGATGCCCGAGGTCGTCGCCGCCCGGGAGCGCTACGCGGGCCGCTGACCAGAGCCGCCCGGAGTGTTTTGCGGATCGATGGCCGGTTCACCCCCTTGCCATACGCGTCGTTAACGTGGCGCGACTGTCGCGGCCGTTTATGGGCAGGCACGATGTCTTGTGCGAGACAGTCAGCACCACGATCCCGCGCGTGGTCACCCCGAGCGGGTACGACGACGGAGCCGGTGGACTCCGGGACCTTCCCGGCGGGACCGCCGAGCCGGAGGGCGAGGAGGTCCAGTGAGGGAGGAGATCTGGCCGGGGGATTCCTATCCGCTCGGCGCGACCTACGACGGCGCGGGCACCAACTTCGCGCTGTTCTCGGAGGTGGCCGAGCGCGTCGAGCTGTGCCTGTTCGACGACGACGGGAACGAGGAACGCATACCGCTGACCGAGGTGGACGGCTTCGTCTGGCACTGCTACCTGCCCGGGGTGGGGCCCGGTCAGCGGTACGGCTACCGCGTCCACGGGCCGTACTCGCCCGCCGAGGGCCTGCGCTGCAACCCGAACAAGCTGCTGCTCGACCCGTACGCCAAGGCGGTGGAGGGCTCGGTCCGCTGGGACCAGGCGGTGTACGGCTACCGCTTCGGCGAGCCGGACAGCAGGGACGACAGCGACTCGGCGCCGTACGTGCCGAGGTCGATCGTCGTGAACCCCTTCTTCGGCTGGGGGCACGACCGGCCGCCGGCCACGCCGTACCACGACACGGTGATCTACGAGGCCCACGTGCGCGGCCTCACGATCAGGCATCCGAAGATCCCCGAGCGGATCCGGGGCACGTACGCCGCCCTGGGCCACCCGGAGATCATCGACCATCTCACCTCGCTGGGCGTCACCGCGATCGAGCTCATGCCGGTCCACCAGTTCGTGACCGACCACATGCTGGAGAAACGCGGGCTGTCGAACTACTGGGGCTACAACACGATCGGCTTTTTCGCCCCGCACAACGCCTACTCCAGCTCGGGGCGGCGCGGCGAGCAGGTGCTGGAGTTCAAGGCGATGGTGAAGGCCCTGCACGAGGCGGGCATCGAGGTGATCCTCGACGTTGTCTACAACCACACGGCGGAGGGCAACCATCTGGGCCCGACCCTGTCCATGCGCGGCATCGACAACGCCAACTACTACCGGCTCGCCGAGGACGACCGGCGCTACTACATGGACACCACCGGCACCGGCAACAGCCTGCTGATGCGCAGCCCGCACGCGCTCCAGCTCATCATGGACTCGCTGCGCTACTGGGTGCGCGACATGCACGTGGACGGCTTCCGCTTCGACCTGGCCGCCTCCCTCGCCCGGGAGCTGCACGAGGTCGACCGGCTGAGCGCGTTCTTCGACCTCGTCCAGCAGGACCCCGTGCTGTCGCAGGTCAAGCTCATCGCCGAGCCGTGGGACGTCGGCCCCGGCGGCTACCAGGTCGGCAACTTCCCGGCCCGCTGGACCGAATGGAACGGCCGCTACCGCGACACGATCCGCGACCTGTGGCGGGGCGAGCCGGCCGCGCTGCCGGAGTTCGCCAGCCGCCTGACCGGGTCGAGCGACCTCTACCAGGACGACAGCCGCCGCCCGGCCGCGTCGATCAACTTCGTCACCTGCCACGACGGCTTCACCCTCCAGGACCTGGTGTCGTACAACGACAAGCACAACGAGGCCAACGGTGAGGACAACCGCGACGGCGCGGACGACAACCGCTCCTGGAACTGCGGGGTGGAGGGCCCGGCCACCGGGCCGGTCGCGCAGCTTCGCGAACGGCAAAAGCGCAACTTCCTGGCCACGCTGTTCCTGTCGCAGGGCGTGCCGATGCTGTCGCACGGCGACGAGATCGGCCGCACCCAGCGGGGCAACAACAACGCCTACTGCCAGGACAACGAGATCAGCTGGGTCGACTGGGACGCGATCCTCGAGCCCGGCGAGCGGGACGACGCGGCGACGCGGGAGAAGCGCCGGCTGCTCGAGTTCACCCGGCGCCTGGCCCGGCTGCGCCGCGACCACCCGGTCTTCCGCCGCCGCCGCTTCTTCTACGGCAGGCCGGTACGCGGCTCCCACGACGAGCTGAGCGACATCGCCTGGCTCACGCCGTCCGGCACCGAGATGACCGACGCCGACTGGACCAACGGCTACGCCAAGGCGCTGGCGGTGTTCCTGAACGGCGACGCCATCACCGAGCCCGACCGGCGCGGCAGGCGGATCTGCGACGACTCGTTCCTGCTGCTGTTCAACGCCCACCACGAAGTCATCAAGTTCACGATCCCCGGCGACTACGGCGAGCTGTGGGCGACCGAGCTGGACACGGCGATGCCGGTGCTGAACGAGTCGCGCGTGTGCCGGGCCGGTGACGCGGTTCCCGTGACCGGCCGCTCGGTGCGCGTGCTGCGCCGCGTCTGACCTTTGACCCCGTGCGAGGCGTCCTGACCAGCGGAGACGCCCCAATAGAGTGCCATCGGGGCCGGGCCCGCGCCGCACCGGGCGTTGCGGGGTTCCGGCACGGGCGGCGCTGGCAGGGGCGCGCCCGCGACGTGCACTATGAACTTCCGGCAACGCGCTGCGAAAGGCGGTTCGGTGACTTCTACCTATCGGGTGCAGCTGACGCCCGGCTTCGGCTTCGCCCAGGCCGCGAGCCTCGTCGGATACCTCCGCGAGCTGGGGGTCGGCTACCTCTACCTGTCGCCGATCCTCCAGGCCTGCCCGCAGTCCCGGCACGGGTACGACGTGACCGACCACGGCCGCGTACGCGAGGAGTTCGGCGGGGAGGAGGGCCTGCGGGCGCTGGCGGCCGAGGGCATGCCGCTGGTGTCCGACATCGTGCCCAACCACATGACCGTTCCGGTGCCGGAGTCGGGCAACGCCCAGCTGTGGGCGGCGCTGCGGGACGGGCCCGGATCACCGGCCGCCCGGTGGTTCGACTTCCAATGGCCGGTCACCCTGCCGGTGCTCGGGGACGACGCCGGCGAGGCACTCCACGTGGACGGCGGGGTGCTGCGCTACCACGACCACGCGTTCCCGATCAGGCCCGGCACCGAGCACCTGCCGCTGCCGGAGCTGCTCGCGGCGCAGCACTACCGGCTCGCCGATTGGCGGGACAGCCCCGGCTACCGGCGGTTCTTCGACGTGTCGTCGCTGATCGGCCTGCGCGTGGAGGACCCCGAGGTGTTCGACGCCACCCACGCCGTCACCTTCCGCCTCGTCGAGGAGGGGGTGATCCACGGGGTGCGCGTCGATCATCCCGACGGCCTGGCCGACCCCCGCGGCTACCTGCGGCGGCTGCGCCCGCACGTGCCCGGCCCGCTGTGGGTGGAGAAGATCCTCATGGACGGCGAGCGGCTGCCCGCCGACTGGCCGTGCGACGGCACCACCGGCTACGACGCGCTCAACATGGTCACCCGGCTGTTCGTCGATCCGGCCGGGCGGGACCCGCTGATCGAGACGTTCGCCCGGCACACCGGCGTGCGCGACGACTACGCGACCGTGCGCCACGAGTCCAAGAAACACGTCATCGACCTGTTCTTCCGCGGGGAGGTCGACCGGCTCGTCGGCGACCTCGGCGATCCCGGGCTGCGCGAGGCCGTGGTGGAGCTGCTCGCCGCGATGCCGGTCTACCGGGCGTATGTGAACCCGGGCGAGCAGCCGTCCGCCGAGGCGGAGGCGATCATCCGGGAGGCGGCCGGGGTGGCGGCCACCAGGACCGACCCCGCCGCGGTGGCCAAGGTCGCCGACCTGGTCCTGTACGGCCCGCCGGAGGCGGTCGTCCGGTTCCAGCAGACCTGCGGGCCGGTGATGGCCAAGGGCGTGGAGGACACCGCGCTCTACCGGTGGTATCCGCTGGCCTGCCTCAACGAGGTGGGCGGGGAGCCGGACAGGTTCGGGGTGTCGCCCGCCGAGTTCCACGAGTTCTGTGCCGGTCTGCCGCCGCGCACCATGACCACGCTGTCCACCCACGACACCAAGCGGTCGGAGGACGTGCGCGCCCGCCTGGCCGTGCTGTCGGAGATGCCGGAGGAGTGGACCGCGGCCGTGGACTCCTGGGCGGCGGCCGTGTCGTTCGACCCCAGGCTCGACTACCTCGCCTGGCAGTCGCTGATGGCGGCCTGGCCGATCTCCCTCGACCGCTTCACCGATTACCTGCTCAAAGCGGCACGCGAGGCCAAGACCTCGATCTCCTGGCTGCACCCCGACCCGGCGTACGAGGAGGGCGTCAGGGACTTCGCCCGGCGCGCGATGGACGTCTGCGGCTACTCGGTCGCGGCGTTCACCGAGGTCGTGGACCGGTACGCTCGGGTCAACTCGCTGGGACAAAAGGCCGTACAGCTCCTCATGCCCGGCATTCCGGACGTCTACCAGGGCAACGAGATCACCGACTTCTCCCTGGTCGATCCGGACAACCGGCGGCCGGTGGACTTCGAGCGGCGCCGCCGGCTGCTGGCCGATCCCGACGACAGCTGGGACGGCCAGAAGATCCGTCTCACCGCCGCCGCCCTGCGCCTGCGCGCCCGGCTCGACCCCGAGGCGCCGTACGCGCCGATCGAGGCGGGGGAGCACGCGGTCGCGTTCGCGCGGGGCGTGCCCGGGGCGGCCGCGGTCGTGGTCGCGACCCGGCTGCCGGTCGGGCTGGAGCGCCGGGGCGGCTGGGGGAGCGAGACGATCACGCTGCCCCCGGGCCGCTGGCGCGACCTGCTCACCGGCGCCGGGCACGCCGGGGAGGTGCGGATGGCCGACCTGCTGTCGGCGTATCCGGTGGCGGTTCTCGAGGGCTGACGGCTCCGTACGACAGGAGAGATGAGGCATGTTCGAGGTCTGGGCGCCGGCGGCGGAGCGGATCGAGGTCGAGTACGGCGGTGCCCGGCACGCGCTGTCGCGGGGGGAAGGCGGCTGGTGGACCGCCCCCGGCGACGAGCACGACCTCGACTACGCCTTCTACGTGGACGGCGACGGGCCGTTCCCCGACCCCAGGACGCGGCGGCAGCCGTACGGGGTGAACGGCCCGAGCCGCGTCTACCACCACGACAGGTTCGCCTGGACGGACGGGGGCTGGCGGGGCCGCGACCTGCGCGGCGCGGTGATCTACGAGCTGCACGTCGGCACGTTCTCGCCCGAGGGCACCTTCCGTGGAGTGGCCGACCGGCTCGATCACCTGGTGGCGCTCGGCGTCGACTTCGTCGAACTCATGCCGGTGCCGCCGGTGCCGGGCAAGCGCAACTGGGGCTACGACGGCGTGGACCTTTACGCGGTCTTCGAGGAGTACGGCGGGCCGGACGGGCTGAAAAGCCTGGTGGACGCCTGCCACCGCGCGGGTCTCGGCGTGATCCTCGACGTCGTCTACAACCACCTCGGGCCTTCGGGCAACTACCTGGCCAAGTTCGGGCCGTACTTCCACGACGCGAAGGGGTCCTACTGGGGCGACGCGGTCAACCTCGACGGGCCCGGCTCGGACGAGGTGCGGCGCTACTTCATCGAGAACGCGCTGCAGTGGCTGCGCGACTACCACGTCGACGGGCTGCGCCTCGACGCCGTGCACGCGCTGCACGACAAGCGTGCCGTCCACTTCCTCGAGGAGCTGTCGGCCGAGGTGGACGCGCTGTCGGCCGCCCTGGGCCGCCCGCTCACGCTCATCGCGGAGTCGGACCTCAACGACCCCCGCATGGTCACCCCGCGGGAGGCGGGCGGCCTCGGCATGCACGCGAGCTGGAACGACGACGTCCACCACGCCATCCACGCGAACGTCACCGGGGAGACCAACGCCTACTACGGGGACTTCGCCGGCTTGTCGTCCCTGGCCAAGGTGCTCACATCCGGATATTTCCACGACGGCACCTATTCGTCGTTCCGCGGCCGGTCACACGGCAGGCCGGCGACCGGGGTGCCCGGCCACCGGTTCGTCTGCTGCGTGCAGAACCACGACCAGGTCGGCAACCGGCCGGAGGGCGACCGCATGCGGCCCGAGCAGCTCCGTCTCGCCTCCGGCCTGCTGCTGACCTCGCCGTTCACCCCCATGCTGTTCATGGGCGAGGAGTGGGGGGCGAGCACCCCGTTCTACTTCTTCACCGACCACTTCGAGCCGCACCTCGCGGCGGGCGAGGGCGAACGGCGCAGGAAGGAGTTCGAGGGCTTCGGCTACGACTGGAACGCCCCCGAACCGGGCGACGAGGAGACGTTCCTGCGGTCCAAGCTCGACTGGGAGGAGCCGTCCAAGGACGAGCACGCCGCGCTGCTGGGCTGGTACCGCGACCTGATCGCGCTGCGCAAGTCGCGTCCCGACCTCACCGATCCCCGCCTCGACCGGGTGCGGGTCGAGGTGGACGAGGACCGGCGTGTCATGGTGATCGAGCGCGGCGCGCTGCGGGTCGCCGCCAACTTCGCCGCCGACACGGTCTCCGTACGGCTGGCCGCCGCGCGGCTCCTGCTCGCCTCCGACGAGTCCGCCCGCCTGACCGATAACGTCCTCGACCTGCCGGGCCGCTCCCTGGCCATCGCGGAAATCTGACTCCTCAGGCCCTGCCGAGGATGAGGTCGGCGGCGTGCCAGGCCATCGCCATGATGGGGCCGTTCAGGTTGCCCGAGATCATGGTGGGCAGCACCGAGCAGTCGACGATCCGCAGGTTGTCGACACCTCTCACGCGCAGCCGCGAGTCGACCACGTCGTCGTCGTGCGGCCCCATGGCGCAGGTGCCCATCGCGTGGTAGCCGCAGTAGCCGCCGCCCAGCGCCGCGTCGATGATCTCCTCGTCCGAGTCGACTCCGGGACCGGGGAACGTCTCGAACGCCAGCCGTCCGGCGATCGGCTCCTGGGCGAAGTACTCGCGCATGCGGCGGAACAGGTCGACGCCGACGCGCCGGTCGTGCTCGGAGCCGAAGTAGTTGGGCTCGATGTGGAGCGGCGCGCCGGGGTCGGCGGAGGTGATGGCCACGCTGCCCTCCGCGGTCGGGCGGAGGATCTCGGCGACGACCGAGACCCCCGGTTGCCGCTCGACCGTGACCGTCTCGCCCGCCCGGTATGTCGCCACCGACCAGGGCCCCATCAGCAGCTGGGCGTCCGGCCGCTCCAGCTCGGGCCGGGTCTTGAGGAAGGCGATCACGTCGTAGGCCGGCGCGGCGAGCGGGCCCTTGTGGTTCATCAGGTAGCGCAGCGCGGTGAGGCCCTGCCGCAACGGCGTGGACAGCATGCGGTTGTAGCCCAGGTCGTCCCTCAGCCGGAACTTCAGCGCCAGGCACCGGTGCTCGCGCATGCGGGCGCCGACCATCGGCCGGTCCAGCCGGACCTCCACACCGGCCGCCCGCAGCACCTCCGCGGGGCCGATGCCGGACGACTGCAGCAGCTTCGGCGTGCCCAGGCTGCCCAGGGACAAGATGACCTCGCGGGCCGCCCGGTATTCGACGGCGGCGCCGCCGGCGTCCCGGGCGGTGACCCCGACGACCTTGTCCCCCTCGAACAGCAGCCCGGTCACCGTCGTCCCGGTCACGACGGTGAGGTTGCTCCGGTGGCGTACGGGGTGGAGGAAGGCCCGGGCCGCGCTGAACCGCCGCCCGTCCTTGATGGTCGCCATCACGTGGCCGACCCGTTCGTCGTCGGACTCGTTGACGTCCGGCATCGCGGTCAGGCCGAGCGCGACGCCGGCTGCGATCATCTCGTCGCAGAGCGGATCGGGGTCACGCGGAGGGGACACGTGCAGCGGCCCGCCCGCGCCGCGGGTCGCCGTGGCGCCCAGGGCGTTGTCCTCCATCGCCCGGAAGATCGGCAAAATCGTGTCCCAGCCCCAGCCGGGGTTGCCGAGCCGTACGAGCTCGTCGTAGTCGGCGCGGTGGCCGCGGTTGTAGACCATGCCGTTGATGGAGCTCGACCCGCCGAGCACCCGGCCGCGCGGCCAGATCTCGGCTTGCCTATCGGGACCGAACGGCTGTGTCCGGTAGTGCCAGACCTTCCGCGGATCGTCGAAGAGCTTCCCGAACCCCTTGGGCACCTGGTAGAGCGGGTGACGGTCGGCGCCGCCCGCCTCGACGAGCAGCACGCGGACGGCGGGATCCTCCGACAGCCGGTTCGCCAGGACACATCCGGCCGAACCGGCCCCGATCACCAAATAGTCGATCATCCCCCCATCTTGCCCACGCCGCCCTGGCGAGGATAGATCTCAGGCGGCCCGGGCGACGGGCAGCTCGAAGGTGACGATGTCGGGGACCGCGGTGTAGAGCCGCCAGCTCAGGCAGGTGCGCCGGGAGA
>JADGHC010000148.1 GCA_019689655.1 Microbispora sp. | reverse complement strand
CACTGGCTGCTGGCGCAATCACGGCGTCGGCCCTCATCGTCCCGATGACGATGCAGACGCAGCCGGTCTACGCGGCCGGCAGCACCGCACAGATCACGCAGAACCCGACTCAGCCCTGCCCCGGAGGTAGGTGCCGTGGCCGTGAGCGCCACCGGACGTACGGACGGTACGGTCGCGAACGCGGACGCATCATGGAGCGCGGCCGCGAACGCGGACGCATGCTGGAGCGCGGCCGCGAACGCGGACGCTTCGAAGAGCGCGGGCGCGGACGCATGGAAGAACGGCGCCGGTTCGAGGAACGCGGCCGCGAACGCGGGCGCTTCGAAGAGCGCAGCCGATTCGAAGACCGCGGCATCGACCGCGGGCGGTTCGAGGACCGCGGGCGCGAACGCGGACGCTTCGAGGATCGCGGCCGGTTCGAAGACCGGGGTCTCGGACGCGGGCGATTCGAAGAGCGCAGCCGGTTCGAAGACCGGGGTCTCGAGCGCGGGCGATTCGAAGAGCGCAGCCGATTCGAGGACCGCAGGCTGCGGTAACGGCATCAGCAGCGGGGAGAGTGAGAAAGCAACAGCAGCAAGGACCGGATAACCGCACATCGAACCTGCCGGACCCTCCTGCCCCACGAGGCAACCGCCTCGTGGGGCTCTTCCTTGCCGCCGGGGCGGGCGCTGCCCGCTCGTTCCGCAGCGGTCGTGCCCGCGAAAGCAAATTCCCGCGGCGGAAGCGAATCTCAGGCCCCCGCGAATGCGTTATCCGGGCCGGCGACGGCGCCGACCCTATTGAGATGCGGTTCCATCGGGTGGCAGGCGGTAGACGGTCACGTGCGAACTCGACTCCGCGGTGAATTCAGTGCCGATCCAGTCCGCGTGCCTGGCCTCCAGTTCGAACCCGGCCAGCTGGGCCATGAGATCGAGCTCGGACGGCCAGATGTAGCGGTGCGGGCTGCGAGACAGCCGGACCTGCCCGCTCTCGTCGAACCTGAAATGGTGCGAAACCAGGTGCTGCCGCAGCGTGTCGTAGGTGTCCAGGCCGATGTAGCCGGGTTCGCACCGCCACACCACGGCCTGCCGGCCCGGTGGGAGCACGCGCAGGTCGGGCACCCCGAGTTCGATGACGAAACGGCCGCCCGGTCGCAGGTGGCGGGCGGCGTTACGGAAGCACGCGACCTGCTCGGCCTGGGTGAGCAGGTTGGAGATCGTGTTGTAGACGAGGTAGACGAGCGTGTACGTCCCCGGCGCGACGGCGGTCGCCATGTCGCCGACGACGACCGGGATCGTCGCCTCGTCCACCTTCGTACGCAGTTGGTCGATCATCGGACGCGACAGCTCGATACCGGTGACCGGCACCCCGCGCTCGACGAGCGGGATGGCCACGCGGCCGGTCCCGATGGCGAACTCGAGCGCCGGCCCGTCCCCCGCGAGTTCGGCGAGGCGGTCGACGGCCGGTCCGAGCACCTCGGGCGCGAACATCCCGGTGCCCGGCGTGTCGTAGCGCCGGGCGGCGTCGGCGTTCCAGATGTCTTCCTGCCGCATGCCTTCCAACGATCGCCGCGGGCGCACCGGGTGTCCACCGATTTTTCCGCCATGCCGCCCGGCCGCCCGATCACACGCCCGGCCGCCCGATCCATCCGATCGCTCGCCGGAGCCGCCACGGACGTCGCCGCCCGACTCCCCACAGCGAGATCAGATCTGCCGGTCGCGGCCCGCGACGTACCCGGCCGCGATCTGCGGCAGCATGAGGCACACCATGAAGGTCAGCGGCCCGTGCCAGCCGCCGGTGTGCTGGTAGAGCGCCCCGACCAGGATGGGCCCGGGGACCGACAGCAGATAACCGGCGCTCTGCGCGAACGCGGACAGCCGGATCACCGTCGCGCCGTCCCGTCCACGCATCGCAATCATCGTGAGGGCCAGCGGGAAAGAGCAGTTGGCCAGGCCGAGCAGCACCACCCACAACCAGGGCGCGGCCGCGGGAGCCGCCCACAGGCCCGCGTAGCCGGCGAGCCCGAACGCGCCGAGCAGTACGGCGATGCCGCTCTGGTTGCGCACCCGCCCGGCGACGGCGGCCAGCGCGAAGGACAGCGGCACACCGAGCACCGAGGTGACGGCGAACAGCAGGCCCGCGGCCTCGGCGGACAGCCCGGCGTCGCGGAAGATCTGGGGCAGCCAGCCCATGATGACGTACGCGGAGGTGGCCTGCAGGCCGAAGAAGATCCCGAGCGCCCAGGCCGTGGGGCTTCGGGTTATCCGCACGTGTGCCCCGGCCCCTGCGGCGGCGTCCCCGCCCACCGGCCGCCCGGCCTGCTCCGGTCGCCGGCCGTCGCGGGCGAGAACGAGCCAGGGCGGCACCGCGACGGCGGCGAGGACGGCCCACGCGCCGAGACCGGCGCGCCAATCGCCCCCGAACACCCCGGCGATCGGCACCGTGACGGCGGCGGCGGCCGAGGCTCCCAGGTTGAGGGCCATCGAGTACAGGCCGGTCATCATCCCCACCCGGTCCGGGAAGCGCTGTTTGACCACCACGGGCAGCAGCACGTTGACGACCGCGATCCCGGCCAGTGCGAGGCCGCTCAGCGCGAGGAAGACGGGCGTGCTCGCGACGAACGGGCGCACGGCGAGCCCTGCCGTGACCGCCGCCATTCCGGCCAGGACGACACCGTCCGGCCCGTGACGGCGGGCCAGGCGAGGGGCGGCCGGGCCGATGAACGCGAAGCACACCGACGGCACGGAGGTGAGCAGCCCGGCGATGGTGGCGCTCATGCCGAGGGCGGCGCGGGCCTCCTCGAGCACGGGCCCGACGCTGGTCACGACGGGCCGGAGGTTGAGCGCGGCCAGCACCAGGGCGACGACCGCCAGAGTGCGGGTCCACGCGGCGGCGCGTTCCCGCCGCCGCTTCGCCGGGCCCCGCCGCGCTCCGTCGTGCCCGGCCGCATCCCCGGCCACGGCCCGTTCCCGTACTACCGCCTCGTCCCCGGACACCCGGTCAGCCGAGGTCGACGCGGCGTCCCGCATCACGCTGTCATCCACGTGCCGTCATCCCACGCACCTCGCCCAAGAACTCCCAGTTCTCCACAAACCACCGGTCATCCTATGACTGCGCCGTTACCGCCGTGGATGCCGTGGATGCCGGACGCGCGGGGGCGCCCGGCATGCCGGACCACACGGCACCCGGCGCGGGCACGGAGGCCGGCGAGGCACGTCGCATCGTCCCGATCAAGCCTTGACACCCCGATTTGTGCCGGAAAAAACTCGGATCACTTGCCGCTCCGCGGCTCGACAACTCCCCCTGGCGGCGGCCCGGTGCGTGTTCACCGTGCCGCGAAGGAGACCGCATGAGGCGCTTGTTCGCCGTTCTCGCGCTGGTCGCCGGCTTCCTGACGGCGCCCGCGCGGGCCGACGCCGCCGTCGTGAACGTGGCACCGTCGGCCACCGCCTCCGCCTCCTACACCTCCCCCTGGGAGAGCGTAGCCGCGATCAACGACGGCATCGATCCGCCTCGATCGGACGACAGGGGCAGCCGCCGCTGGGGCACCTGGCCCAGGGCGGGTGAACAGTGGGCCCTGCTGACCTGGCCGACCGCCCAGACGATCTCCTCGGTGCAGGTCTACTTCTTCGACGACGGAGGCGGCGTACGGCTGCCGGCGTCGTGGCGGCTCCAGCGCTGGGACGGCGGCACGTACGTGGACATCCCCGCCTCCTACCCCACCGCGGCCGACACCTACAACACCGTCACCTTCCCCGCCGTGACCACCACCCGGCTGCGCATCGTCCTGAACAGCGGCCGGGCCTCGGTCGGGCTGCTGGAAGTCAGGGCGCTCGCCGACGCCGCCGCCGCGCCGAGCGGCTGGAACCCGCCCGCCGCCTTGGTCTCGCCGCTCGACGAGGTCTGGCGGCACGTCGAGTCCACCCACCCCGACGTGTACGGCTACCGCGACTACGCCTGGGACCAGATCATTGCCAACGGCGGCAGCATCAACTACTGCGTCCGCTGGGACTCCAGCGCCCCCGTCTCGGCGGAGCTGCGCGACCGGATCCACGCCGCGCTGGCCCGGTCGTTCAAGAAGTGGATGGACGTGATGGCCGGCCACAACGGCTGGCCGTACGCCGAGGTGCCGGTGAAGGTGGTCGGCTGGGCGGTCCGCGACCGCGCCACCCTGCAGTGGACCGACGACTCGGTGGACGTGTACGTCGGCGACCTGAGCGAGGGCGCGCCGCAGTGCGCCGAGCCGTGCGGACGCCTGTTCAACCCGTCGGGCGCCTACCCCGGCTGCCCGGGCGGCGCCGCCCACCACTACGACATGTCGCTGTGGCTCACCGAGGGCATGACCGGCGGCATGGGAGGCGTCTGGGGACAGCGCGTCGGCAGCGAGTATCTGGTGGACAACCTCGGCAGCGACGACATCCACATCCTCCTCCACGAGATCGGGCACGGCTTCGGCCTGGACGACTTCTACGACTGGACCCCGTCCGGCCAGTGCTGCTTCCTCATGAAGGCGGGCTCCGCCACGTCGATCACCGAGTTCGACGCGTGGATGCTGCGCGACATGTGGCGGCACCTGAAGAGCCGCTACGGCTACTGACGTCCGTGGCGGGCGGTTCGGCGTACTCGCGGACCAGGCACTTCCACAGGTCGAGGTCGGCCTTCTCCGCGTCCGCGGCCTCCCGTGCGGGCTGGAACACCCCGACCGGCATGACCTGGAAGAGCCCGCCGCCGTGCGCCACCCGGGCCGCGTCACGCCAGTGCAGGACGAACGAGGCGTTCCCCGTACGGCGGTCGTGGCGCAGCGTCAGAGTCGAGACCGCGCAGAGCGCGGATCGCCGGCGCAGGTCGGTGGGGTCGCCCACGAGCGCGCGGAACGGCAGCGGCGGCCGGCCGCGATGCCCGGCGGGCTCGTGCGCGGCGGGCCGGCGCGCAGGGAACCCGTGGGCGACGGATTCATCCGCGACGAACGCGCACGCCGCCGAATCCCACGCTGCCGACTCGTGCGCGGCGAACCCGTGGGCGGCGAACCCGTGGGCGGCGAACTCGTGGGCTGCCGCCTCTCCGACGCTCACACCGTCGAAGTACCGGGCGCGGGTGAAGGTCAGCTCCGGCCAGGCGACCTCCAGCAGCCGGTAGCAGGCGCGGTCCTCGAAGAGCCGCGGACGGGCGAGACTCCGCAGCGCGTCGGCGTAGGTCCGGGCGCCCTCCGGCAGCAGGGCCGCCGCCTCGGGTTCGCGGCCGGTGACGGCCGGTGCGGGAGCATCCTCCACCCAGCCGAGCCGTACCTCCCGCAGGTCGAGGGGCGTGGCCGGGATCCAGCCGGCCCGGACGAGCAGGCGGGTCGATCCGGCCCTCGCCATGTCCGGATAGAGCCCGGCGGCGGCACGCGCCAGCCCGTGCCGGCTGCCGTTCAGGCGATCGCGCACCTCGACCCATCCGGGCTCCGTCGGACGCCCGCACACCTGCGAATGCGATGCCACGGCTCGGCACCCTACCCCGGCCCGATGGTGCTCCGGTCACCTCCGCCGACTACGCAACGTCATAGGAGATGACGGAAAGCACCCGGAGAGGAGCCCGCCATGCGCTCGCATCGACAAGGTCCGTCCCTGCTGCACCTGGACTCCAGCGCCAGCGGAGGCGACTCGGTGACCCGGCAGTTGACCGCGCGCTACGCGGACATCTGGCGGTGTCTGCACGGATCCGCCGGGTACCGCTACCGCGACCTCGCCGCCGAACCGGTCCCGCTGGTCTCTCCCGCCTTCGTCTCCCTCGGCGTACGCGTCGAGCGGCACGGCATGGTGCCGCTGCACAAGGTGGCGGAGCTGGCCGCCGACCCCGCCGAGCGGCACGAGTGGGCGCTGACCCTGCCGTTGATCGCGGAGATGCGTGCCGCGTCGACGGTGCTGATCGGCGTTCCGATGTACAACTTCTCCGTGCCGGCGGCCCTCAAGGCGTGGATCGACCGGGTCACCTTCCCCGGGGCGTTCGTCGACGAGGGCACCGGGGACCGCCTGCTCCGGGAGACGACCGTGGTGGTCGTCACCGCCCGCGGCGGCTGCTACGCACCGGGCACACCCCGCGAGGGCTTCGACTTCCAGACGCCCTACCTGAGCGCGTACTTCACCGATCTCGGCGTGGCACCGGAGAACCTGCACTTCGTCCACGCCGAGATGACCCGGGCCGGGGACGTGCCCGCGCTGGCCCGGTTCACGCCCCTGGCGGCGGACTCGCTGTCCTCGGCGCGCAGCGCCGTCACCGAGCTGGCCCGCCTGCCCGCCGCCGGCCGAGCGGCGGCCCGTACGCCCGAAAAGACAACTGCCCGTACGCGGTGAGGCCCGGCCTCCTCGGTGCGGGCCGAGGGGGCCGGGCGTGACGGCGTCCGCCGGGGCGGGCGCCGCGGATGCCGCCTTCCCGCCGGGCGACCCGTCGCGAAGATGTCGCGGAGAAGCCGCGAAGAACAGGAGCGCGGCCCGGGTATGCGCCCCGCCGGGATGGACCGCCGGGGTCGGGCGGCCGATCAGGTCAGGGCACGATCTGACCCAGGACTGAAACGGCCCAGGTGTGGAGAGTGCTCACTCACCGGCGGCTATTCAGAGACCGAGTCTGCCCGATCAGACCGACCCGAAAACTCCCATTAGGCGTGGTAGACCGAGACGACCTTGTAGGGCTGCGGCTGTGCCTTGGCGATCTCCGCCGCCTTCTTCGCGTAGGCCTGCGCCTCGGGGTCGCTCGCGGTCGCCTTGATGTCGTCCACGCTGCGCCACTGGGCGAGGTTCACGACCCGGGAGCCGTCCGCGCTGGCGAGGATGTTCACCGAGACGAAGCCGGGCCGGTGCCGTATGACCTTCTCGGTGCCCTCGTTCAGAATGGCGATGAGTTCCTGCTGCTGCGAAGGGTCGACGTCGAAGACGTTGATGAATGTCGCGATCCGATCGTCGACGCGAATGACGGTCTCGCCCATGAGTTCGTCCTATTCGAGTAATAAGCATCGGCGTGAAGCCGGTCTGTCAATGAACGTGAAGCTTCCGGGCGAGAGCCGTCCGCGGATCATCTCGCCCGCACATCGGGAAATATCGCTTACCGCATGCGCACACGCGCGATGCGGGACGGCCTCCCGAACGGATGCATGAACTCGCACCGCAGCGTGATCTGCCCGTTCGCGATTCGGGAGGTGGTTGCCGTGGCGATAGTATGCACGTCGGGCGGCGACCGGCCGGTGCGCCCCGGCCGCAGGGGTACCCCTCGGTATGCCTCCCCGTACCACCGGGTGAAAATAATCAGCACGGGCACTCACCTTCCGTGTCAGGCGCGCGTTCTTTCTCTCCGCTCATATGACGAACCGCGACGGCGAAAGGTGACCGATGAACGACCAGGCGCAACTGGCCGAGCACTTCGACCGATCCCGAGGGCATTTGCGTGGGGTCGCGCTCCGCATGCTGGGCAGCGCGGACGAGGCGGACGACGCGGTTCAGGAGACCTGGCTGCGCGCCTGCCGCGCCGACTCCGGTTCCATCGAGAACCTGACCGCCTGGCTGACGACGATCATCGGCCGCGTCTGTCTCGACATGCTGCGCTCCCGCAGCCGCCGGCGTGAGGACTTCGCCGACCTGGCCGAGCTCGACATGCTGGCCCCTCACGGGGAGATCTCCGATCCGGCGGACGAGGCGGTGCTCGCCGACTCGGTCGGTCTCGCCCTGCTCGTGGTCCTCGACACGCTCGGGCCCGCCGAACGGGCCGCCTACGTGCTGCACGACCTGTTCGCCGTGCCGTTCGACGAGATCGCCGTGATCGTGGAACGCTCGCCCGCTGCGGCGAAGAAACTGGCGAGCCGCGCCCGTCGCCGGGTGCACGGCGCGGCTGCCGGGATCCCCTCCTCCGACCTGGCCAGGCAGCGTGCGGTGGTGGACGCCTTCCTGGCCGCGTCCCGGGCCGGCGACCTCGACGGGCTGCTGGCGGTGCTGGCTCCCGACGTCGTACGCCGGGCCGACCACTTCGCGCTGCGCGGGAAGGCCGCGGCCCCGGCGGAGGTGCGGGGCGCACGTGCCGTCGCCGAGGAGACGCGCACCAACGTGCGCAGGGCGCGCTACGCCTGCCCGATTCTCGTGGGCGGCGCCGTCGGGGCGGTGGTCGCCCCGTGCGGCCGCCTGCGGCTCGTTCTCGAGATCACCGTCACCGGCGATCGGATCACCTCCATCGACGTCATCGGCGATCCCGTCCGCCTCAGGGGGGTCCGGCTCGGCCTCGCCGACGTCACGCCGCCGGTGGTCGCGTCGTCCGAGCCGCGCCGGCCACGGGGCGCGTGAGGCCGCGGGCCGACGGGAGACATCCGGAACGGCTCGTGGTGCTCGCCGTCGGCGAGCAGGCAGGACGCCGGAGTTCCTCACCGGGACGCTCGGCGTGGAGTCAGCGGCCGGCGCCCCGCCCGCGATTCCCCCGGCCGAGCCGTCGCGCCCTGACGGCGGCCTCGTTTCGGCCCTTTCCCGATCAGGACGTGCGCGGCCCTGGGACACGCGCCGCCGCGAATTCGCCGCAGAAGTTACATTTCGACGCCGCCGTACGTCTTTCTATTCGGTGGCGGCCCGAATCCGCCGATCCCGGGCTCCGCACCGCCGCCCTTCCGCAGCCGCACAGCGAGGTGGATATCTGATGGTCTTGATCCCGGACGCCTCCTACACCGATCCCGGCGCGTGGCGGATCGACATGGACGCCAGCGAGGCGACGCTGTCGATGACGACGTCGAAGGGGCCTCGGCTCCTGCACAAGCTGCCCGGTTTCCACGGCTCCTTCTATGTGAGCCCCGTGGGGCTCCTGGCCGGGTTCACGCTGCGGTTGCCGCTGCCGGTGTATCCGCCGTGGCTGCGCGAGGACGAGGCGCCGGAGCTGTACTACGAATCGGTGGACCTCGAGGCCGCCAAGGCCCCGAACCAGGTCCGGGGGAACGCCCGGCTCCGGCTGGGCAGTCGGGAGACCTCCGCGGCCGTGTCCGGCCTGTGCACGCCAGTCCCGGCCGGCCACCTGGGCCGCCCCTATCTGAAGATCGTCCTGGAGACCGTGTTCGCCTCCGTACGCCTGCGCTGGCCGGCCGAGGCGTGGCGGCGGCTGCGGCCGGTCACGTTGACGCTGTTCACGGAGATCCGTCCCGCCGACGCGCCGCAGCCGCGGCGGGGAGGGCCGGAGCAGCGGAACCGGTGATCCCGCGGATCGGCTCGTATCACGACGGTGCGGGCCCGGAGGAACGCCTCCGGGCCCGCACGCCGGGCGGTCAGCGGGTCAGTGCGCGGTCCCGCGGGGGCGCGGCCGCGTGCTCGTCCTCGTCGTGCGGACGGCCGTCGGCGAGCGGGATCTTCTCCCCGCCGTACGCCCTGGACATCCGCAGGCGCAGCCTGCCGACCGGTCCGCGCAGCCCCTTGGGAGGCACCTCCCCGCCGTCGGCCAGCACCGGCACGGTCTCCTTGCCGCGCAGGTGTGCCTCGATGTCCTCGGCCGGTGGCGAGTGCACCTCGGCGTACCCCCCGTTCGGCAGCCGCTTGATCACTCCCGTCTCCACGCCGTGCGCCAGGACCGCCGCGTCGGAGCGCTGCAGGCCCAGGCAGATGCGGTAGGTGATCGCGTAGGCCAGGGCGGGCGCGACGATCACCAGGATCCGCCCGGCCCAGGTGGTCGTGTAGAGATCGACGCGGAAGTTCGCGGAGATGACGTCGTTGCCGCCGAACAGCCAGAGCACGCCGTAGAAGGCGATGACCGCCATGCCGATCGAGGTGCGGTGCGGGTTGTTGCGCGGCCGGTCCGCGAGGTGGTGCTCGCGGTGGTCACCGGTGATCCACCGTTCGATGAACGGGTAGAGCGCCATGCCGGCGACGATGACGCCCAGCGGCACCAGCGCCGGGATGACCACGCTGAGCGGGATCGTGCCGGTCTCGGAGGTGCCGAAGAGGTTGATCTCCCAGGCGGGCATGATGCGCAGCGCCCCTTCGAGGAAGGCCAGGTAGAAGTCGGGCTGCGAGCCCGCCGACACGTCGGCGGGCGAATACGGCCCATACAGCCAGACGGGGTTGATCTGCGCGAACGCCCCGAGACCGGCGATCACCGCGAACGTAAACAGGAAGAACGCCCCCGACTTCACCATGAACGCCGGGAAGAAGGGCGCGCCCACCACGTTGCGGTTGGTCCGGCCCTTGCCCGGGAACTGAGTGTGCTTCTGCACCCACATGAGGATCAGGTGCACGGTGACCAGCGCCAGGATCAGGCCGGGCAGGAGCAGGACGTGGATGGAGTAGAACCGGGAGATGACGTCCTCACCCGGATACTCCCCGCCGAACAGGAAGAAGTTGAGGTACGTGCCGACCACCGGCAGCCCGATGACCACGCCCTGGGTGACCCGGAGCCCGGCGCCGGACAGCAGGTCGTCGGGCAGGGAGTAGCCGGTCAGGCCCTCGAACAGCGCGATGGAGAGGATCACCACGCCGATCAGCCAGTTGAGCTCGCGCGGCTTGCGGTAGGCGCCGGTGAAGAAGACCCGCAGCGCGTGCGCCATCATGCCGCCGATGAAGACCAGGGCGGCCCAGTGGTGGATCTGCCGGATGAGCAGGCCGCCCCGGATCTCGAGGCTGATCTTCAGCGAGGACGCGTACGCCTCGGACATCGCCACCCCCTTGAGGGGCGCGTACGGACCGTCGTAGACGACCTGGCCCATGCTCGGCTTGAACCAGAACGTCAGGAAGGTGCCCGTCAGCAGGAGGACGACGAACGAGTACAGCGCGATCTCCCCGAGAAGGAAGGACCAGTGGTCGGGGAAGATCTTGCGGATGTTGCGCCGGACGAAGCCGCCCGCGCCCAGGCGCTCGTCGAGGAAGGCGGCCGGCCCGGCGATGCGCTCGGGCACGTCTCTCAATTCGCTCACACGTGGTCTCCGTTCACCCTGACCCGCGCCTCCGCGTCGCCGCCCTCCCGGTGAGGCCGGGACCGGCGGGGGCGCCTCCGCTATGGAGACGTGCCGGAGATACGAGACGTGACGCGGGAGCCGGGGGCGGGCTACAGGCGCCGTACGTCCTGGCGGCGGATCGACATGAGCACGCCGACCGCCGCGAGGCAGGCCACCACGGACGACCCGCCGTACGACACGAAGGGCAGCGGCACCCCGACGACGGGGAGCAGGCCGACGACCATGCCGATGTTCACGAACGACTGGACGGCCAGCCAGCACACGATCCCGGCCGCCGCGAGGGTCCCGTACGGCGAGGCGGCCTGCGCCGCGACGCGCAGCCCGCGCGCGAGCACGGCCCACAGCAGCAGGAGCACGAGCACGCAGCCGGCGAACCCGAACTCCTCCCCCGCCACGGTGAAGACGAAGTCGGTGTGCTGCTCCGGCACGAATCCGCCGCCGGTCTGGTCGCCCCGCAGCAGCCCCCGGCCGTGCAGCCCGCCGGAGCCGATCGTGATCAGCGCCTGGGCGGCGTTGTAGCCGGCGCCCTGCGGGTCGGCCAGCGGGTCGGCGAAGCTGAGCAGCCGCTGCACCTGGTGCGGCCGCAGCAGCCCGAGCACCCACGCGAGCACGGCGGCGGCGACGCCGGCGGACGCGAGCAGGGCGATCCACCGCCACCGCACGCCCGCCGCGACGAGCATGCCGAACGTGATCGCCGCGAGGATCATGAAGGTGCCGAGGTCGGGCTGGAGCATGACCAGCCCCAGCGGCACCGCGGCCACGGCGAGCGCGAGCAGCACCTGGACGCCGCGCGGCCGGTGCTCCCCGTCCGGCTGCTCCCCGAGCAGCATGGCCAGGGTCAGCACGAGCGCCGGCTTGACCAGCTCCGACGGCTGCACCTGGAAGGCGCCCACGCCGAGCCACGACTGCGCCCCGTTGACGGTACGGCCGAGCGGGGTGAGCACGGCCAGCAGGCCGAGGCAGCCGAGCGCGTACAACGGCGGGGTCCAGGCGCGGACCGTTCCGTGGTCGGCCCGGGCGAAGGCGACCATCGCGGCGGTCCCCGCCACCACGTTCAGGAGCTGCCGTCGCAGGTAGGTCTGCGGGTCCTCGCCCTCCGCGGCCAGCTTCGGGCGGGTCGAGGCCCACACCAGCACGACGCCGGCCAGGCACAGCGCTCCCGCGGCTCCGGCCAGACCCCAATCGCGGTGACGTATAAAAAACTTGCGCATACGAAGAAGG
>JADGHC010000147.1 GCA_019689655.1 Microbispora sp. | reverse complement strand
TGACGGGGGCGACCCGCAGCGGGCGGGAGCGGCCCCGCACGCCCCGCGCGCCTCGCGGGCCCCGCGCGCGCCGGTCGAGTACGGCGGTGACGGCGGCGGCCGGGGCGGCATCGGCGGTGGCGTCCGGGGTGGCGCCGTCGCCCCGCCGCGTCGCGGACTCGACGACCCGGCGGCGCAGCGAGAGCGGGGGGAAGGCCACGGGGATCAGGTCGAGCAGCCGCTCGGCCGACACCTGCCTGGCCCGGCCCTCGCGGCAGACCTCGCAGGCCGCGATGTGCCTGCTCAGCCGTCTGCGCAGGGCGGGACCGAGCGGACCATCCCGCCAGGCGGCGCCCACGCCGTGGTCGATCAGCGCCGACAGCTCGGGACAGTGCGCCCGGCCGGTCCTGGCGAGCACCAGGGCCGCGGCGGCGTTCTCCAGGTGCTCGCGGGCCCGGGCGACGCGCGCGGACACCTGCCGGGCGGCGAGCCCGAGGACCGATCCGGCCTCGGCCTCCGTCAGGCCGTGCCGTACGGCGAGTTCGAGCGCCTCGCGCTCGTGGCCGCCGAGCTCCCCCAGCGTCTCCAGGACCAGCGCGGCGAGCGGCGGGTCCGCGGACTCCTCCACCGCGATGACCGGCCCGGCGGCGCCGGCCTCGCGCCGCGCGGCCCCGCCGGCGCACTGGAAGCGGGTCAGCGCGTACAGCCATGCCCGCAGCCGTGCCGGTTCGGGCAGCCGGTCCGCGCGGCGGGACGCGGCGACGAACGCGTCGTGCACCGCCCGCTCCGCCGCGTCCAGATCGCGCACCAGCCCGTACGCGTAGTCGCTCAGCCGATCGGCGTAGGCGTCGTACAGCGCGGCGACGGCCCGGGCGTCGGTGCCGCCCCCGCGCCGCAGCGCCTCAAGCAGTCGGTGGTCGTCGGCTCGCCCGACGCCGGGCCATTCGGGCAACGGATGATCCTCCCCGTGTCACGGAACCTGGTCTCACCGGTCCCCGCACGAGTGGGACGCCGCCACCGTCGCCGTCGTTTACCGCTCGCGGCGCCATGCCCAACCGGCATGACCTGCGAAAACAGGTGCCGGAGCGACCGCCGTTACCGCAGGCGGCGGGCGATGCCCTTGAGGAAGATGTTGCGGATCTCCAGGACGGTCTGCGGGAAGTAGGCGGCGCCGCCGGTCGCCTTGGCGATGGCGGTCATCTGCGCCCGGTCCTCGTCCTTCTGGGTGTTGAACGAGATGATCAGGATGCTCACCGGCCGCTTCGGGTCGTAGGCGTCCTTCAGCCTCCGCAGGATCTCGGTGTTGGAGATGCCCCCGTTGGGGTCGTCGTTGCCGACGCCGTCGGTGAACAGCAGGATCGTGTTGACCTTGTCGGGCTCGTACTCCTTGAGCATCTTCTGGTAGGCGGCCCACAAGGTGTCGTTCAGGCCGGTGTTGCCGGTGGGGATGGCCTTCGCCTGCCGCAGCGCCTGGTTGATCACCTCGCGCCGGGTCACCCCGTTGATCTGCTGGGCGAGCGGCCCTATCTGCACGATGGGCTTCCAGTCGACGCCCCGGCCGCGCAGGTTGTCGGAGAAGGCCCAGATGCCGATCTCGGCTTTGTCGGGGAACAGCTTCAGGCCCTCGATGCTGATGTCGGTGATCGCACGCATCCGGGTGATGCCGCTCTTGTCGGCGGGCAGCGCCATGGTCCCGGAGATGTCGATGAGGGCGAGCAGCCTGGTGCCGAGCTTGAGCTGCTGCCAGGCCCGGGAGAGGCGGGTGACGGTCGCGGCGTCCGGCAGCGGGATCGCGGCCGGCTTCTTGGCGCTGACGCCGTTGTCGGGCTTGAGCAGGCTCCCGCCCTTCCCGTCGGGCGTGCGGAAGCCGAAGTCCTGGATGATCTTCTTGCCGTTGGGCGAGGTCACCTCGGTCGCGAGGGCCTGGGCGGCCTTGCGCGTCGCGGCGTCCTTCGCCGTGATGATCATCGGGTAGTCGAGGCTGACCGTGCCCTCCGCCGGGTAGAGCGCGACCGCCGGGTTCGACGGGGACGTCGTCGTGTTGTACGACCACACGGCCTGCTCGGATGTCACGCCCACCGGGATGCGGGCCGCGGCCTTGGTCAAGGTGGCGAACATGCTGTCGGAGGCCGACACCGTCGACTCCGACAACTGGCGCAGCACGCCGACGAGCGTCTCCTCGCTGCCGCCCTGCTGCTTGAGCACGGCGGCCCCGGCCACCAGCGCGCCGAGGCCGGCGGCGTGCTGCGTGGGGTCGAGCGCGAGCACGCGCACCTTCCGCGCCAGGCCGTCGGGGTTGGCGGCGTTCGCCGCGCTCATCAGGCCGGTCCAGCTCGGGCTGAAGGCCGACTGGAGCTTGTCCGCGCCGGCCTTCGACACGGCCAGCACGATGGGCGTGCTCGCGGCATGCCCGGCGGGTTCGGGCGCGTTCTTGACGCCGCTCAGCCACATGCTGGAGTCGGGGATCCACAGGTCGGGGTCCAGCTTTCCGCTGGTGGGGCCGGTCCCGGCGAGCGCGTTGGCGACGTCGGCGGGCTCGGCGGCCTTCACCGTGACGGCGACGCATTTGCCGTCGACGGCCCTGCCCGACTTGCCGAATCTGGTGGCGATCTTCTCGACGGCCGGCTCGATGTCGGGCGAGGCGACGACCGAAAGCTTGATCTTCTCCCCTGCGCAGCCCGGGCTCTTGTTCACCACGACGTACGCCGCGACGCCGAGGAGTACGGCCAGGGCGACCGCTCCGGCCAGGGGGACGAACACCGTCCCCGGGCCCGCCCGTCGCCGCCGCGGCGGGGGCGAAAACTGAGGGTCGAAGCCGCCATCGAGTTCGTCTGTGCGGTGTCGTCCGCCCACGGTGCTCTCTCCGGTGTCGACTGGCCGTTATCAGATTTACGGAACAATACCTGGCAAAGGCCGTGACTCACGCCTGATGTGCGGAGCGGGCCCGGGCAGGCCGTACCCTTGGGCCGTGGTCATCCCGGTCGAGGACGCCGACGATCCGCGCCTGTCGGACTACATGCGGTTGCGCGACACCGAGCTGCGCAAGAGCGTCGAGAGCGAGCACGGGCTGTTCATCGCCGAGGGCGAGAAGGTCATCAGGCGGGCGATCGGCGCGGGCCACCCGGTGCGTTCGGTGCTGACCACGGCCAAGTGGCTCGACGTGCTGGCCGACGTCATCGAGGGGACCACCACATACCTGGTCTCCGACCGGGTGATGGAAGGCGTCACGGGCTTCCGGGTGCACCGGGGCGCGCTGGCCGCGATGGAGCGCACCCCGCTCCCGCCGGTCGCGGAGCTGCTCGCGGACGCGGGGCCGCGGATCCTCGTCCTGGAGGACCTGGTCGACCACGGCAACGTGGGGGCGATCTTCCGCTGCGCGGCGGCGCTCGGCGTCGGCGCGATCGTGCTCGCGCCGCGCTGCGCCGACCCCCTCTACCGCAGGGCCGTCAAGGTGTCGATGGGGGCGGTGTTCGCGATCCCGTACGCCCGGATGACCGACTGGCACGGCGGCCTGGCGGAGATCAGGGCGGCCGGATACCGCCTGCTCGCGCTGACGCCGGACCAGTCGGCCGTGCCGCTGGACAAGGTCCCGCTGTCGGGCCGGGTCGCGCTGATGCTCGGCTCGGAGGGCGACGGGCTGTCGTCCCACTGGCTGCGCGAGGCCGACCAGCCCGTGTGCATCCCGATGAGCCCGCGGGCGATGGACCTCGGCGTCGACTCGCTGAACGTGGTGGCCGCCGCGGCCATCGCCTGCCACGGCCTGCTCAGGGAAGAATGACCCCGGTCCCTCCGGCGGCCCAGTCGAGCAGCTTGCGTGCCGACGCGAGCCTGGCCTTGTCGCTGCGCTCGCCCAGCAACACCCCCACGTACGTGTGCCCGTTCCGGACGGCGGAGAACGACAGGCAGTAGCCGGCCTGGTTGGTGAAGCCCGTCTTCAGTCCGGTGGCTCCCTCACGCAGCAGGTCGTTGGTGTTGCGCCACACGTGCCCCCCGTGGAGCGCCGACTTGCGGACCACCCGCTTGCGCGTCGCGGCGACCTGCGCGATCACGGGGTCGCGCAGCGCCGCCACGGACAGCGTCACCTGGTCGCGCGCGGTGGAGTACGCCTTCGACGGCAGCCCGTCGGGGTTGGCGTACCGGGTGTCGCGCATGCCGAGACGCCGCGCCGCGGCGTTCATCTTGGCGACGAACTTCGCCGTCCCCGGGCCGTACCGCTCGGCCAGGGCGTGCGCGGCGTCCGCCCCCGAGGGGAGCATGAGCCCGTAGAGCAGCTCGCGCACGGTGAGCCGCTCGCCCGCCCGCAGGCCCGCCGTCGTGGCCCCGCCGGCCGCCGCGTACCGTACGTCGGCCTTGGTGATCTTCACCACGTCGTCCAGCCGGGCCTCCTGCCGCACCACGTAGGCGGTCATGACCTTGGTCAGGCTTGCGATCGGCACCCGGCGCGTCTCGCGCTTGGCGAACTGGACCGTTTTGGCCGTGGCGTCCACGAGGTAGGCCTCCCGGGCCGTGACCGACGGCTTCTTGGCGGCCCTGGCGGCCTGAACTGTTTGAACGGTTTGAACGGCCTGAGCCGGCGCGGCGGCGGTCCCTGCCGTGACGACGGCTGCGGCCAGCGTGATGAGTACCCCGTTACGCATCCCGACATGATCGCACGGCTTCGGGCGTGGCGGGCGCGTCCCCGCTCCGGCCCCGCTTCCGGCGGGCCCGTACGACGAGGACGGCGGCCGCGGCCACGACGGCGAGCGCCGCGGCGGCCAGCACGGGGGACCGGGCGGCCAGCGACAGCCAGGCCCACAGGAGCGAGTAGAGGCCGAAGGAGGTCACCGGCACCCAGGTCAGGCAGCCGAGCGCGCTGGCCACCATGTACCAGCGGTAGTCCACCCGCAGCGCCCCGGCGACCCACGGCAGGGTGTGGCGCAGGCCGGGCACCCAGAAGCAGCCGTAGACGGCGAGCGCGCCCCACCGGCGCACCACGTTCTCCACGCGTTCGATCCGCTCCCGGCCGATTTTGCGGCCCACCCGGGAGCGGTAGAGCGCCTCGCCGAGCCTGCGGCCGGCCCAGTAGTACACCTGGAACGCGCCGAACAGCGCGATCGCACCGACCGTGACGACCAGCCACAGAGGGAGGCCGAACACGGAGGCGGCCGTAGGGTCAGGAATCCGCACGTGCTCTCCCGCCGGTCATGGGGCAGTCGACATTAGGCAAGCCTCACCTTAGCGTCCCCAATCGTGCTGCTTGCAAGCGAATGGCAACCGATGGTTAAGCCGTCCCTCTTACACCTGAAGTGACGAGAGGCGGCGGGTTCGCGTAGTCACAGGGGCCTTCGCGAGCCCTGCCTCTCGTGCCCGCTTTCGTGAACTCTGCCCTTTCACCCCTCGGCGAGTGCTTCCCGCGCCTCGGCGACCCAGCGGGGCACCCCCACCCGCTCGGCCACGGCCAGGGCCTTTTCGTAGTGCTCGCGGGCCGGCAGGCCGAGCCGTACGGCGAGGTCGCCGAGCGTCTTGGCCACCGGCCACAGCGCCACCACGCCGGTGCCCGCCCCGGCGATGCGGTCGCGGAACGGCGCCAGCTTCTCGTACGCCTCCCGCATCCGGCCCTCGTCGTCCAGCAGCATCCCGGCGAGGGCCCGCCAGATGAGGGCGAGCTCGTAGAGGAAGTCGGTGCGGACCGGTTCCCGGTTCGCGGCCACCACCCGCGCGTCACGGATGTGCCCGGCCGAGGCGAGCGCCACGGCGTAGGCGTCGGGCGTCCACTTCGCGCCGCGCTGGTGCGCCTCGCCCAGCGGCTCGGTCATCTCGGCGGCCCGCCCGTTCACCAGATGCAGGCAGAACGTGGCGATCAACGGCAGGTCCTGGCGGCCTTCGAGCATGCCGGCCCGCGCGGTCAGCCGCGCCGCGTTGCGGTAGGCCCGCTCGGCTCCCTCGTAGTCACCGGTGATCATCAGCCGCTGCCCGGCGTACCACGCGCCGACGGCGGCGGGGGCGGGCAGGTCGTACTGCCGTCCGAGGCGTTCGGCCTGCGCGAGGTGCTCGTCGGCCTCGGCGAAGTCGCCGCGGGCCGCCGCGCACTCCAGCAGCACCAGGTGCGCCAGCGTCTGCACCGCGATCTGGCCCGACTCCGCACCGACCCGCAGCAGCTCACGGCCGATGGTCTCGCGCTCGTCGACCTGGGTCAGCGTGTACGACTGCCGCAGCCGGCCGCTCAGCGCCATCGCCAGCAGCGCCGGGTCGCCGCTCGACCTGGCCAGCTCCTCGGCCTCGAGCGACGCCTGGTAGCCGCGCTCGGTGGCCGACCCCTCCAGCTCCAGGGCCAGCGTCGCGAGCAGGCTGGCCCGCAGCGACTGCTCGCCCTGCGGCAGCGCGACCAGCGCCTTCTCGGTGACGTCGACGATCTCCCAGGCCGTGTGGGTGAAGTCGCGGGCGATGCCCTTGTGCGGCACCGCGAGCGCCGCCGCGATCCGGGCGGTCAGCTCCAGGTCGCCCAGAGGCAGCGCGACCGACATCGCCTCGCCCCGGTGCGCGCGGGCGGCCGTCATGTCCCCGCACAGCGCCAGCGCCCGGATCAGCCGCAGTTGCAGCTCCAGCCGTTCGCGTACCGCGTCCGCCCGGCCCGCGTGCGCGCGGTCGAAGGCGGCGATGGCCTGCTGCCAGAGCGTGGCGGCCTCCCGGTGGGCGAACCTGCGTTCGGCCTGCTCGGCCGCGAGCGCGGCATACCGTACGGCTTTCGCGGCGGTCTCGACCGTGCCCGCCGCGTCGTAGTGGTGGGCCAGCGCGGCCACGTCGTTCGGGTTGCGCTGCTCGATCACCGAGGCGACCGCGGCGTGCAGGCGCGAGCGGCGCAGCCGGGACGCGTCGCCGTAGATGGTGTCTCTGACCAGGTCGTGGTCGAACCTGAGGAGGCCGGGGCCCGGCTCGGTCACCAGCCCGGCGAGCAGCGCCGCCTCCACCGCGTCAACCACGGCGTCCTCGTCGCCGGACACGTCGATCAGCACGTCCACGTCGACGTCGCGGCCGATCACGGCCGCCTGCAGCAGCACCTGCTGGGCCCGCTCGGGCAGCCGGGCGATCCGCCGCCGCAACACCTCGCGCACGCCCGAGGGCACCCGGGAGATGTCGGCCTCGGCGTCGAACAGCCGGGCCGTCTCCTTGACGAAGAACGGATTGCCCCCGGCCCGCTCGATGATCGTGCTGACGACCTCGTCGTCCACCTCGCGCACGCAGGTCGCCCTGACCAGTTCGGCCACCGCGGCGTCGTCGAGGCCGCCGAGCCCCACCCGTACGGGGTCGAGCCGGGCCAGCGCGGCGAGCACGTCCTGCTGCTGGTCGTTCAGCTCGCCGTCGCGGCAGGTCACCACGACCAGCACGCGGCTGGCCGCGAGCAGGCTGGGCAGCGCCCGCAGCAGCGCGAGCGTCTGGTCGTCGGCCCAGTGCAGGTCTTCCAGGATGATCAGCAGCGGCGCCTCGCGCGCCACCGCCGACAGGTAGCCGCCGACGGCCCGGTGCAGCCGGAAGCCGCCCGACGCCTCGTCGTCGGCGGTGTCGGGCGCGGCGTCGTCGAGCAGCGGCGCGAGCAGCGCGGCGTACTCGCCCGCGCCCCGGCGGGCCACCAGGGCGCGCAGCACCTCCACCCAGGCCCAGCCGGGCGGGGTCGCCGTGCTGTCCGGGCAGCCGCCCGTCGCCCCGATCCAGCCCTCGCCCTCCAGCCGCTCGAACAGCCGCCGCACCAGCGTCGTCTTCCCCGCGCCGGGGTCGCCGCTGACCACGGCGACGGTGAACCGGCCCGCCTGGGCGCGCGGCGCGGCCGCGGCGAGCGCGGCCAGCTCGGCGTCCCGCCCGACGAACGGCTCGGGCTCCAGCGGGGGCGCGTCGCCGGTGGCGACCAGCCGCGGGGGCCACGTCGCGGTGATCTCGACGGGCCGCCGGGGCGCGGGCGGCACGAAGTCGAGCCCGGGGTCCTGGGCGAGGATGTCCGACTCCAGCTTCCGCAGCGCGGGCCCGGGGTCGATGCCCAGCTCGTCGGACAAGATCGCGCGGGCGCGGCGCAGCGCGGCGAGCGCGTCGCCCTGCCGGCCGCACCGGTACAGGCCGAGCGCGAGCAGCCGCCAGCCCTCCTCCCGCAGCGCGTGCTCGGTGGTCAGCGCCTCCAGATCGGGCACGGTCTCGGCGTGCAGGCCCATCCGCAGCCCGGCGTCGGCGTGCCGCTCCCTGGCCACCAGGCGCAGCTCGCTCAGCCGCGCCACCTCCGCCTCCGCCCAGGGCTGGTCGGCGAAGTCCGCGTACGGCGTGCCCTGCCACAGCGCGAGCGCCGCGTCCAGCCGGGCCCGGGCGGCCTGGGGATCGTCCTCCAGCCGCTCCCCGGCCGAGCGGACCATCGCCTCGAAGCGCAGCGCGTCCACCTGTTCCGGGGCGGCGCGCAGGGCGTATCCCGACGCGACGGTCACGAGCAGGCGGTTGGGCCCGCCGCGCGGGCGGTTGGGCTCGAGCACCCGGCGCAGCCGGGAGATGTAGACCTGTAACCCCGACTGGGCGCCCTTGCCCGCTTCGTCGTCCCACAGGTCGAACAGCAGGGTGTCCACGGGCACGACCTGGCCGCGCGCGACGAGCAGCCGGGCCAGCACGGCACGCTGCCGCAGGCCGCCGAGATCGAGTTCGCCGAGGTCGTCGTGCGTCGCCCCCACCGGCCCGAGGACCCGGAACATCACCGGGCTCGTCGGGGGGCTCATCGGGCGCTCCTCCGCTGTCGTGCGTCGTGCCTGCCGGCCGCCGCTGGTCGCCGTCTCGTCTGGGGTCGCCGTCGTATCTCAGGCGTCACCGTATGCGTGCCCGTAAGGAGGCACAAGGCATTCACCAACCCGGACACCCTCACCTTCTCGCCCCGCGAGTTTAGGAGATCAGGAAGGTGATCGCAGATCGTCAGGGGACGCGCGCGTGAGGTGAGGAGGCGGGGTCGGCGGCGGAGGGCCGGCCGTCCCGGCGGCGCAGCAGCGCCCATCCGCCGAGGGCGAGCCCGCCCCACGGGATCTCGATCGTGTACGTCCAGAAGCCGAACAGCACGGCCGCGGCGGTGGCCCCGCCGGCGGGCTGGCCGAACGCCCCGATCAGCAGCGTGGCGACGCCGCCCTCCATGATCCCCGCCCCGCTGGGCGTGACGAGGGCGGTGGTGAGGACGCGGCTGAGCGCGAAGACGGCGACCGTCTCGGCCGGTCCCGGGTAGGAGCCGGTGGCCACCAGGCACGCGGCCATGATCAGGCACTGCAGGACGAGGAAGGCGACCATCCCCAGCGACAGTCCCGCCCACCGGCTGTGGATGACGTCGGCCGTGTCGCGGCGCAGCCGTTCGATCGCCGCCGACGCCGCGTGCTCGGCCGGGCGGAACCGCCGGGGCGCGAGCCGTACGAGCCCGTCGAGGACGCGGCCGAGCCCGGCGGCGGCGCGGTCCCAGTAGAGGGCGGCGGCCACCACGGCCACCAGCGCGAGGATCGAGACCGCGCCGACCCAGCCCGCCTTGGCGACCGTGGGATTGGTGGCCTTGCCCGCCATCAGCAGGCCCACGATGCCCACGGCGGGCAGGATGAACCGGAACAGCGAGTTCCAGATGCCGGTGACCAGCGTGTAGACGACGATCGGCCGGTTGGCGAAGCCCCACCCGCGGGTCATGCCGAACGTCAGGGCCACGCCCGCCGCCCCGCCGAACGGCAGCAGGTTGCTGACCGCGCTCCCCGCCGCGTTGAGCGTGAGCGCCTGCGTGTGCGTGAGACCGGGCAGCGCGGAGGTCATGACGAACGTGTACGCCCACAGGCTCGCCAGCCACAGCACGGTCATCAGCGCGATCGTCTGCCAGCCGAGGGCGCCGAAGTGGTGGCCGATCTCCGTCCAGCTCACGCTGGCGCCGGTCAGCGTGTGCACGACCTGTGGCAGGTAGACCACCAGTGCCGCGGCCAGCCCGAGAGACACCACGGACAGCGTGATCTGCAGCCACTTTCTGTTCACCCGTGTACGCCCCCCGGTCCGGTGTCGGTCCTCTCCAGTCTGCCGGGCCGGGAGAGCGGCCGGGTCCTCCCGGCGGAGGATCACGCCCCTTAGGGGGTGTCGAACGGATGCCGCAGGCGGGTGCCGCGGGGCAGCCCGCGGCGTACGTACCACTCGGTCCCGAAGACGAAGCGGTAGGCGAACATGGGGATCTTCAGCATCGCGCCCAGCGTGCGCTCGCCGTCGCCGCCGGTGGCCTGGGTGGCGTGGGCCGCCATCGCCGCCCGCTTCGCCCTGGCGTACTTGCGCACGTTGATCCGGTGGGTGATCGCCTCCCGGGGCGAGTAGGCCCGCTCGAAGCTCCGCACGTCGATCGACGGGTAGAACCGGGAGGCCAGCCGTACGCCCTTGAGCAGCAGGTCGCGGTCGACCGTCGCCTCCAGCACGATGGGCGTCCCGGCGATCTCGGCGGCCCGCTGACCGACCCGGTAGACCTGCACGTGGTCGGGGTGGCCGTAGCCCCCGGCCGGGTCGTAGATCGTGAGCAGGTCGGCCGTCTCCTCCTTGAGCACCGAGGCCAGCCGCTGCGCCGCCTCTTCGACATCGGCGTCGATGAACGCGTTGTCGGGCCGGTCGTCCGCCACGCCGCCGTCGATCGCGAGGCCCGAGTCGCCGTAGCCGAGCAGCACGACCCGGGCGCAGCCGATGGCCGCGGCCGAGCGGTGCAGCTCGGCCATCCGCGCCTTGCCCAGTTCCTCGCCGTGGGGGAGGTCGGCGAGGCCGCGCTCCCCGGCCGTCGCCACGACGAGCACCACCCGGTGCCCCTCGTTCGCCAGCATGGCCATGGTCCCGGCGGTCAGCAGCGCCTCATCGTCGGGATGGGCGTGGAAGAACACCGCCGTCCTCATCGCGCCCCACGGAACGTCGTCATCGCGTGCTCCACTCGTCTGCGCCGTCGCGGCCAGTACCCGACATGATCCCACGTGGCGCGCACCGCGCCGTGCCCCTCCCCGCGCGGTTTGATGGGCGTGGCGCACTCTGTCAGGCTGACCCGGTGAGGATTCTTCACGTCAGCGACTGCTACCTGCCGCGGCTCGGGGGAATCGAGGTGCAGGTCGCCGACCTCGTCCGGGCGCAGCGTGAGGCGGGCCACACGGTCGAGGTCGTGACCGCGACGCCGGGGGAGCGCCTGCCCGGCGTGCACCGGGTCGTCGCGCACCTCCCGTTCGATCTGCCGGTCCACCCGCGCGGGACGGCGCACCTGCTCCGGATCATGAGGAGCGGGCGGTTCGACGTCGTGCACGTCCACACGGGGGCGATCTCGCCGTTCGCGTGGATGGGGGTACGCGCGGCGGTCCTGGCCCGGCTGCCGGTGGTCGCGACCGTGCACAGCATGTGGGACCCGGTCACCCGGGGCGTGTACCGGGCGCTGCAGGCGGCCTTCGAATGGCGGCGCTGGGGCCTGGTCCTCACCGCGGTCAGCGAGGCGGCCGCGCGCCCCATCCGCGCCGTGGCCGGGCCGCGCGTCCCGGTGCAGGTCGTCTCCAACGGCCTCGACGTGACCTCGTGGCGGCCCGCGCCGGGTGCCGTACGGGACGCCGGGTCCGGCGGGGTGCACGTGGTGGCGGTGGGCAGGCTGGCGCCGCGCAAGCAGCCGCTGCGGCTGCTCAAGCTGCTGGAGACGGCGCGCGGCCGGGTGCCCCGGGACATCCCGATGCGCGCGACGATCGTGGGCGACGGCCCGGCCCGCGGGCGCATGGAGCGTTACCTGCGGGCGCACCGGATGGACTGGGTGTCGCTTCCGGGCAGGTACGACCGGGAGCAGATCAAGGACCTGCTGGCCGAGGCCGACGTGTTCGTGGCCCCCGCGCCGCGCGAGTCGTTCGGCCTGGCCGCGCTGGAGGCCCGCGCCGCCGGCGTGCCGGTGGTGGCGCGGGCCCAAAGCGGCGTGGCCGACTTCGTCAGGCCGGGCAAGGAGGGCCTGCTGGGCCGCACCTTCGACGATCTCGTCGCCTCGGTCGTCCGGCTGGCCCGCGACTCGGCCCTGCGCGAGTCGATCGCGGAGCACAACCGGGAGACCGAGCCGGTCCGGTGCTCCTGGCCGGCCGTGCTGGAGGGCTTCGCCGCCTGCTACGAGCTGGCCGGAGCCTGAGCCCGGACACGGGGGCTAGTAGGGGAGGATCCTTCCCGAGGGGGTGCGCAGATCGATCGGGGC
>JADGHC010000146.1 GCA_019689655.1 Microbispora sp. | reverse complement strand
GCCGCGCCCTGCGGGCCCGGCGGCACGGCCGGCCCCACGCCCGTCTCGGGCGCCGCCGGGGCGGGGGTCCGTACGGGCATGGTGGGCTGTCCGGTGAGCCGGGCGACCACGTCGTCGGCCGAGGGGCGCAGGGCGGGATCCTTCGACAGGCAGGCGGCGACGATGTCCCGCAGCGGCGCCGTGAGGTCGCCCAGGTCGGGCTGCCCGTGCAGGATCCGGGTGATCACCGAGGGGATCGAGTCGGCGCCGAACGCCGGGTTGCCGGTCGCGGCGAACACCATCGTGACGCCCCAGGCGAACATGTCGGCGGGGGCGCCCGCCGTGCCGCCGGACAGCACCTCGGGGGCCAGGTAGGCGGGCGTGCCGATGGACGCGCCGGTCGCGGTGGCCTGGGGCGAGTCGGGCGCCCTGGCCACGCCGAAGTCGATGACGACCGGGCCCTCGGGACCCATCAGGACGTTGGCCGGCTTGAAGTCCCGGTGGGTGATTCCCGCGCGGTGGATGGCGGCCAGCGCCGTCGCCGTGCTGATGGCGAGCCGTTCGAGCGCGGCGCCCCGGCGCGGTCCCTCCCGCTCCACGAGCTGCCGCAGCGACGGCCCGGGCACGAACTCGCTGACGATGAACGGCTGGTTGCCGGCCAGGTCGGCGTACAGGACGGGGGCCGTGCAGAACGGCGCGACCCGCTGCGCGAGCGCGACCTCGCGCAGGAACCGCTCCCGCGCCTCCGGATCGGCCGTCAGCCGCGTGTGCAGCAACTTGACCGCGACCTGCTCGCCCGCCGGGCCGCGTCCGAGGAAGACGACCCCCTGGCCGCCCTCCCCGAGCCGGTCGACGAGCGTGAACGGGCCCAGGCGGTCGGGATCCCCAGCTTCTAATGCCACCTTCGCCCCCGCTTACCCCTGCAACCTGACAATTGGAGCCAAACGCTACCGGATTCGCCCGCGGTGCTCCGGCCATCGGGCCGGGGTGCGGCGGACTCGCCCGCGCGACCGGGACGCCCGCGCCGCATCCCGGCCGCCGTACGGACGGGCAGGCTGGGCGCCCGTGCGGCGGATCGGGGCCCGGCGCGGCATAGCGTAATGAAGCCGGACGCCTGCGCCGCGCGGGTGAGACCGGCCCGGCGGGCGCGGCGAAGCGGGAAGCCGCGCGCGGCACGGGCCTTCGGGCGGGGGAGCGCGTCAGATGGCCTTGCCGGGGTTGAGGATGTTCAACGGGTCGAACACCTGCTTGATGCCCCGGTGCAGCTCGGCGACCACCGGGCCGGTCTCCAGGTCGAGCCAGCGCTTCTTCAGCACGCCGACGCCGTGCTCGCCGGTCAGCGTCCCGCCGAGGTCGAGCGCGGCACGGAAGACCTCGTCGGCCGCGGCCCAGACCTCCTCCGGCGGCTCGGCCAGGCCGCGGTCGAACACGAACACCGGGTGCAGGTTGCCGTCCCCGGCGTGCGCGACCGTCGCGATCATGACGCCGTGCCGGGCCGCGACCTCCTCGATCGTGGTGATCATCTCGGGGAGCGCCGAGCGGGGCACGCACACGTCCTCCACCAGGCACTGGCCCAGTCGTTCCTTGGCCTGGTAGGCCAGACGCCTGATGCCGATGAGCTCGGCGGCCTCCTCCGGCGTGGACGACGTCGCGACGAACGACGCGGTCTCGCACAATGCCGCCATCTCCTCCGCCGAGCCCTCGGCCTGGGCGATGAGCATCGCCCTGGTGGACGGCTCCAGGCCGATGTTCTTCCAGTCGTCGATGGCCTGCAGGGTCGTGCGGTCCATCAGTTCGAGCAGCGACGGCTGGCAGCCCGCGGCGATGATCGCCGACACGGCCGCCGCGGCGTCGCGCAGCGAGGTGAACTCGGCGGCGATGGTGGCGACCTCGCGCGGCGCCCGGCGCAGCCGCAGCGTCGCGGCGGTGATCACGCCGAGCGTCCCCTCCGACCCCACGAACAGGCCGGTCAGGTCGTAGCCGGTCACGCCCTTCATGGTGCGGCGGCCGGTGGTGAGCACCCGGCCGTCCGCCAGCACGACCTCCAGGCCCAGCACCGAGTCGCGGGTCACGCCGTACTTCACGCACCGCAGGCCGCCCGCGTTGGTCGCCAGGTTGCCGCCGATGGTCGAGATCTCGTACGAGGAGGGGTCGGGGGCGTACATCAGGCCGTGCTCGCGGGCCGCCCGGTCGAGGTCGGCGGTGATGACGCCGGGCTCCACGACCGCGATCTCGTCTTGCGGCACCAGCTCCCGGATCGCGGTCATCCGCGCGAGGGACAGCACCACGCAGCCGTCCACGGCCGTCGCCCCGCCGGCGAGCCCGGTGCCCGCGCCGCGCGGGACCACCGGCACGCGGTGCTCGCTCGCCCAGCGCAGCGTGGCCACGACGTCGTCGCGCGACCGGGCGAGCACCACGCCGAGCGGCCTGCCCGGCGGCACGAACGTGCGGTCTCTGGCGTACGAGTCGGCGACGTCGGGATCGGTGATGACTCGCCCGTCCGGCAGCGCCGAGACGAGCGCGGAGGTCAGGTCGTTCACGTCTGGACTTTACGGCACGCCTCGGTATCGGGTGCCATCCGGAATTATTAACGGTTTTCGGTATAGATCACATTTTGACAACCATGCCGGGTGCCTCTTTACGCTCCCTTTACCCTCTCGTTTATGGTCCCGCATGCGCGCTCATCCCGGCGCGCCGTGCATGGGTGTCCGGGGAACCCGGACGGAAAGGGATCTCGTTGTCCAGAAGAATCCGGCGTCTCGCCGCGATCGTGCCCGCGCTCGGGCTGGCGGCAGGAGGTCTGGCGGCGGCTGGTGCGGCCGCGGCGCCTACGGCGGGTTATCAGCCCTCCGCGAAGGACCACTACATCAACTACGCACCGCCGCGTGTACAGGGCGACTTCACCACGACCGAGGAGAGGGTCCCGGCCCAGGGCGTCAGGCGCACCGCGGCCCTGGCACGGGCCATCGACCACAAGTTCGCCAGCGGCAACCCGGTCGCGGCCCGGGTGCTGGCCAAGCACGAGAAGCAGGCGATCAGGACCGGGAAGAACCCCTTCGACTTCATCTACAAGAAGTCGAAGACGACCCGGACCGCCAAGCTGCTGACACTGCTGGTCGAGTTCAACGATCAGGCCAACGACGACTTTTCCGGCTGGTCGCATCCGAAGACGATCGACGACGTCGACGACTGCGTGACCGAGCCGCCGGGCACGAAGCTGAACGGCCCGCTGCACAACCACATCCCCAACCCCGCGACCGCCGGCGGCGGGGGCAAGGACAACAACTCCATGTGGGTGCCCGACTTCAACACGGCGCACTACAACCAGATGCTCTACACCTCCAAGGGCATCACGACCCGGGTCCGCCCGGACCTGATCGACCCCCGGGACGGCAAGAAGGGCATCGACATCTCCGGTTCCACCCTCAAGAACATGTACGAGGAGATGTCGAAGGGCGCCTACACCGTCACCGGTGAGGCCGTCGGCTGGATCAAGGTTCCGCACTCCGAGGCGTGGTACGGCGCGGGCAAGTGCCACACCTACCCGCAGGACATGACCGGCCACCCGGACAATCCGCGCGGCCCCGCCCAGCTCGCGATCGACGCGGTCGACGCGCTGGCGAAGGCGAACCCGAACTTCCCGTGGGCGGACTACGACGTCGAGGACGTCTCCGACGCCGACGGCGACGGCAACTACGACGAGCCCGACGGTGTCATCGACCACCTCGTGCTGATCCACGCCGGTGAGGACAAGTCCGGCGGCGGCGGCGCCGAGGGCACGTTCGCCCTGTGGGCCCACTCCAGCGACGTGGCCGGCGGATACACGATCCCCGGCACGAACGTGAAGATCTCCAACTACATCCTCCAGCCCGAGGACGCCGGGGTGGGCGTGTTCGCCCACGAGTACGGCCACGACCTCGGCCTGCCGGACCTGTACGACACCACCGGCGCCGGCGACTCCGACGTCGACTTCTGGGACCTCATGTCGAGCGGCTCGCACGCCGGGCCGATCTTCCAGTCCCTGCCCACCCACATGGGCCTGTGGGACAAGTGGGTGCTCGGCTGGGCCAACCCGAAGGTCATCGAGCCCGGCGAGGCCAAGAAGCTGGTCGCGATCGGCCAGAGCTCGCGGACGCCGAAGGGCACCGAGGACGGCGTACGGATCAACCTGCCGGACAAGCTGAACATCATGTCCACCCCGCACAGCGGGGCGAACATGTGGTGGTCCAACAGCGACCAGGACTGGGCCGACAACAAGCTGACCCGGACCGTCGACGTCCCGGCCGGCGCCGACGCGAAGTTCTGGTGGTGGAGCGACTGGGGCATCGAGACCGACTGGGACTTCGGGTTCTTCGAGGTCTCCGCCGACGGCGGCGCCACCTGGACCGAGCAGAAGATCTTCAACGAGGACGGCAGCCTCGCCAGCACGGGCGACGACTACCCCGACCCCAACGGCCGGCTGAAGGACTACGGCGGCAAGAAGTACGGCCTCACCGGTGACAGCGACGGCTGGCACCACCTGTACGTCGACCTGACGCCGTACGCGGGCAAGACCATCCAGATCCGCCTGCGCTACGCCACGGACGCGGCGTCCCTGCAGCGCGGCTGGTTCAACGACGACTTCTCGCTGAACAGCGGCGACACCGCGGTCTGGACCGACGACGTCGAGGGCGGCGCCAACGGCTGGACGGCCGTCAAGGGCACGTTCACCGACACCTCCGGCGCCGGCTGGATCATCCACTCCGGCCGGGAGCAGGCGGCCCAGTACTACCTGGCCGAGTGGCGCAACTTCGACGGGTTCGACAAGGGCCTGCAGTACACCTACGACACGACCTGGCTGCGCGACGGCGCGTGGAAGGTCGAGAAGATCAAGTACAACGCCCCCGGCCTGCTCATCTGGTACCGGGACACCGCCCAGCCAAACAACGACGTGTCGGGCAGGACGTTCGACCTGCCGTCGGTGGGCCCGAAGGGCGAGCTCCTCATCGTGGACTCGCACTTCGATCCGCTGCGCCGTACGGGCGAGGCGGCGCAGAAGGACCCGACCGTCCTGAAGAACCTCCCGTCCCGCCCGCAGTCGTCCAACGCGGCGTTCAACTTCGTCGGCACCTACCCGTTCAAGGAGTGCGTCGAGGGCGAGCCGTTCAAGGAGTACTGCACCTCCTTCGGCAAGCAGCCCGCGGTGAAGGCGTTCACGGACGCCAAGGGCTGGTACCCCGGCCTGGAAATCCGCGACGGCGCCCTCTACTACCGCCAGCGTGACTCCTCGGCGGTCGTCCCGTCGAAGGACAACCAGCCGTACACCACCCGGATCGTCCACCCGGACGGCACCCCGGCCACGGAGCTGTACGGCACCGACCTGGGCGGCGGCGTCATCCTCGGCACCGGCAACCCCGGCGACGAGGGCAAGCAGCTCGGCGTGCAGATCAAGCTGATCACCCCGCTGCCGGGCAACCTGGGCGCGATCGTCCAGATCACTCCCGCCAAGAAGTAACCGCCCCCCGGCGGTCCGCGTGCCCGGCCGCCGTCCGTCACCGGACGGCCGCCGGGCACATTCGTGCGCGCCCGCGCCCGGCGGTCGCGATCTACGATGTGAGCGTGCGGAGCAAGGCGGATCACACGGCTGCCGTCCACCGGGACCGGCGGGCCGCCGTCGTCGTGAACACGAAGTCCCGGCGGGGCCGCCGCCGCTACGCCGAGGTGGTGCGGCTGCTGCGGGAGCGGGACTTCCGGCTCACCGGCGTCCACCCGGTCACCGACCCGTCCCGGCTGCGCGACGTCATCACCCGCGCGCTCGAACCGCAGCCCGACCTGCTCGTGGTCGGCGGCGGCGACGGCACGCTGAGCAGCTCGATCAGGCACGTCGCCGGACGCGACGTCGCCCTCGGCGTGCTGCCGCTCGGGACCACCAACAACTTCGCCCGCAGCCTCGGGCTGCCGCTCGACCTCGCCGGGGCGATCGGCGTGTTCACCGAGGGCAAGGTGGCCGACATCGACCTCGGCATCTGCGGCGACCGGCCCTTCGCCAACCTCGCCAGCTTCGGCGTCTCCGTCGAGGTGGCCGGCACCGTCAAGCCGTGGCTCAAGCGCGTGCTCGGCCGCGCGGCCTATCCGCTGACCGCGCTCACGATCCTGCCCGGACACCGGCCGTTCCGCGCGTACATCACCGTGGACGGCAAGCGCCACGAGCTGCTGACTCACCAGCTCAACATCGCCAACGGCCGCTTCCACGGCGGCTGGCAGATCGCCAGGGACGTCAGCATCGACAACCGCACACTGGTGGCCTACCAGCTCGGCTCCGGCAAGCGGCTGCGGCTGCTCGGCGAGACCCTGGTCCGGGCGACGACCGGCAAGTGGACCAGCCTGGCGGGAGGGCCGTTCGTGACCGGCCGGGAGATGCTGGTGGAGACCGACCCGCCGATGGCGGCCGACATCGACGGCGAGGTACGGCTGCGCACCCCGCTCGTGCTCAGGACCGTTCCGAACGGCGTCCGGGTGATGGTCCCGCAGCGTTTCGTGGACACCTGAACCGTTCGGGCCCGATTCACCGGCGTCCGCCGGGCCGGGGGCCTGATGCGATGGCGCGTTCGACGTCTCCGGGGAACAGCCGCCGCCGTCACCCGGATGCTCCGGCGTCATCACAATGAGTTTTATTGCGCGTCGATGTCCCGGTTTGCGGGCGGCGCTTCGCCGCCGTCTTGTTGCCGCTGTGCACTCCCTTCGGGCGACGACACATTTATCCGGTTTATCCGGACTCGTCGCCCTCGTCGGCGGTGAACGCCCGGTACGCGGGCCGCAGCAGGTCGAGGAGCGGGATGTGCCTGGCCTTGACGGGCGGCGGGTCCAGCGCGCGCAGCAGCAGGTCGGGAGGCGACCCGGGATCGGCCGGCGGGCCGAGGCGGGCCGGTGACGCGCCGGACTCGTAGAAGTCGGCGATCCGCTCGGCGAACGGGACGTCGGCCACGTCGAGAGGCACGGGCTGCCCGTCGTTGCCCGCCCCCGGCCCGGCGTGTTCTCCGGCTCCCCGGTCTCCGTCTGCCGGGCCGCCGTGAGCCTGGTCACCGTGTTCCTCGTCACTGGGCCCGATCCGCCCGCCGCCGCGCAGTGCGTCGAGCAACGCCTCCTTGGCCATGCCCCGCCAGGCCAGCACCAGGAACGGATCCTCGTCGAACGCCTCGGCCAGCAGATACAGCACCGCCGACAGGTGCTTGCACGGAAATCCCCAGTCGGGACAGGAGCAGGACATGTCCAGCCCGTGCTCGCCGGGGAACAGCGGGAGCCCGCATCCGGCGAAGACCTCCTCGATCTCCCGCGGCATCTCCCCGGCGAGCAGCTTGGCCCGGTAGAGGGCCCGCGCGGCCAGCGCCTCGACCAGCCCCGCCCACTCCTGCTCGCCGTACGCCGTGATCCGCACGCTCACCCGGTACGGCTCCGGGCGGGAGCCCTGCACCCGGGCCTTCACCAGGCCGGGGCCGAGGTCGAGGTCGAGCACCTGGCCCCGCCGCGCGTAGGCGCGCCCCCGGCTCAGCCTGCCCGCGTCGCAGACACGCTCGAGGATGTCGATGAACCGCCGCGACCACCACTGCTCGCCGATCGACCCCCGCTTCGAGCGCGCCTTGATGCCGCCCTCGACCCTGATGGGCCGCGGGGCCTCGAACCAGCCGTCCCTGCCGAAAGGCACTCAGCTCACCGCCTCGGGAGACAGGCGGAACAGCTCGCGCAGCTCCGCGGTGGACAATGTGGCGATCCAGTCCTCGCCCGTCCCGACGACGCTCTCGGCCAGGGCCTTCTTGCGCTCGATCATCTCGTCGATGCGTTCCTCCAGGGTCCCCGCGCAGATGAACTTCCTGACCTGCACGTTGCGGGACTGCCCGATGCGGAACGCCCGGTCGGTGGCCTGGTCCTCCACGGCCGGGTTCCACCACCGGTCCACGTGGATGACGTGGTTGGCGGCGGTGAGGTTGAGCCCGGTGCCGGCGGCCTTGAGCGACAGCAGGAAGATCATCGGCTCGTCCTCGGTCTGGAACCGCTCCACCAGCAGGTCGCGGGTCTTCTTGGGCAGCCCGCCGTGCAGCCACAGCACCGGGCGGTCCAGACGCGCCGCCAGGTAGGGCTGGAGCATCGAGCCGAACTCGGCGTACTGCGTGAAGACCAGCGCCTTGTCGCCCTCGCTGAGGATCTCCTCGGCCAGCTCCTCCAGCCGGGCCAGCTTCCCCGAGCGGCCGGCCAGCCGGGAGCCGTCCTTCAGCAGGTGGGCGGGGTGATTGCAGACCTGCTTGAGCTTGGCCATCGCGGCCAGGACGTTTCCGCGCCGCTCGATGCCCTCGCTGCCGGCGATTTTGCCCAGCATGTCCTCGACCACCGCCTGGTAGAGGCTCGCCTGCTCGGGCGTGAGCGTGCACCAGACCTTCATCTCCAGCTTGTCCGGCAGATCGGAGATGATCGTCTTGTCGGTCTTGAGGCGCCGGAGCACGAACGGGCCGGTGGCTCGCTTGAGCGCGGCGGCCGCCGTCTCGTCGCCACGCCGCTCGATCGGCTCCTGGTAGCGATCGCGGAAGGACCTCGCCGATCCGAGCAGGCCGGGGTTGCAGAACTCCATGATCGACCACAGCTCGGCCAGGTGGTTCTCCACCGGGGTGCCGGTCAACGCCAGTCTCGTCCGCGCCGGCAGCGAGCGCACCGCCTGGGCCTGCCTGGCGTGAGCGTTCTTGATGGCCTGAGCCTCGTCGCAGACCACCCTGGCCCAGGTGAAGGAGGCCAGGACGTCGCGGTCGCGCAACGCCGTGCCGTACGTGGTGAGGACGAGGTCGGCGGCGCCGACCCGCTCGGCCAGCTCCTCGCCGCGCAGGCGTCCCGTGCCGTGGTGGACGTAGACGTTCAACGACGGCGCGAACCGGGCGGCCTCCTTCTGCCAGTTGCCGAGCAGCGACATCGGGCACACGAGCAGCGTCGCCCCGGCCCGCTCGCCCGACTCGCGCTCTTTCAGCAGGAGCGACAGCGTCTGAGCGGTCTTGCCCAAGCCCATGTCGTCCGCGAGGATGCCGCCGAGCCCGATCTGGGACATGAAACTGAGCCAGGCGAGGCCGCGTTCCTGGTAGGGCCGCAGCGTGCCGTTGAAGGCGGCCGGAGTGGGGACGGGTTCGAGACGGCGGTCGGTCTCGCCGGACAGCAGGTCGCCGAGCAGGCCGTCGGCGTCCACCTCCACGAGCGGAAGCTCGTCGTCCCCGCCGTGGACCACCTCCCGGATGACCTCACCGACCGTCATCTGACCCGAACCGCGGCGCTCCACCGCCTTGAGCGCGGCCCCGAGCTGCCGGGTGTCCAGCTCGACCCACTGGCCGCGCAGCCGGACCAGCGGCACCTTGAGCCGGGCCAGCTCGGCCAGCTCCGCCTCGCTGATCGTCTCGTCGCCGACCGCCAGCTCGGCCCGGAAGTCCACGAGCTGCGCCAGCCCGAACCCCTGGCCGGCGGCGGCACCCGGACCGGAACGGGACCGCGCGGTGAGTTTCACGCCGAGCCGGGCGCGGCCCGCCCACGCGGGCAGCTGCACGCCGAACCCGGCCGACTGAAGGAGCGGCGCGGCGTGCCGGAGGAAGTGGAAGGCCCCCTCCACACCGAGGTCGACGTGTGTCGGCCGGGCCTCCCGCAGCGCGTCGTCGATCTTCGGATAGAGGCGGGCCGCCCGGCCCAGACCGGCGAGCAGCGTCTCGTCCGGCCGCCCGGGCAGGCCGGGCACGCTCTCGCCCGCCCAGACGAGGGAAGCGGGCACGTAGAGGCTCGGGTCCTCGGCCGACTGGAGGGCGAACTCCACCCGCCACCCCCCGGCGTCCGCCGTGGCCGGCTCGGCGGCGGGTGCCGTTTGTGCCGCCCCGCCGGCGTGGATCGCGGTGTCCGCCCGGGCCGGCGGCTCCGTTCGGGCAGTGGCGCGCGCGGCCTGCGGCTCCGGGCTCGCGTCCGCCGCGGAAACGGGCCGCTCGCCGGGCGGGGCGGGCTCGACCAGGCGGAAACACACCCTGACCGGGCCGTCGAGCCGGTGAGCGGCCCGGAACCACTCCCGCAACGGCCGGGCCAGCGTCTCCGCCTCCTCCTCGCTCACTCCGGGAAGGGCCGCCGTCTCCCCGGTGAGCGCCACCGTCCACCGGTCCGCCAGGGGGCTGCGCCGCCCGGGGCGGTGCCCGCCGAGCAGGCGCTCCGGCAGCGCGTGCCGTACGGCGGCGTCGGTCAGGCACGCCAGCGCCTCGCCGAGCACCCGGGCGGAGGGCCGCTCCCGCTCCACGGCCCGGCAGACCGGCGGCATCGCGGCGGCCAGCTCACGGAACCGGTCGGCGTACGCGCCCGTCAGCACCGGACGCCAGCGCGCGGCGTAGCCGCCGTCCTCGGCGACGAGCTGCGGCAGCACCCGGCCGCGCCGCACCAGGTCGCGGGCATGGGCGGCGACGACCGCGAGATAACGCAGGGACGGCCCGGCGGCGGGCGGCGGCTCGAACGCCCCCGTCAGCAGCCGCAGCGCCGGCCCCGGCTCGACCAGCAGCGCGGGCACCCGCCACGGGCTGATCCTCGGGCGGCGCGCGGTGATGCGCAGGCCGGTCTCCGGCGAGGGGAGCGGCCCGGTGGCCGAGCTCGGCAGCAGCAGCACCGTCTCGCCCGACACCGCCTTGCCCGTTACCTCGGCCGCGGCCTCCCCCCAGCGCGGCAACTCCGCGGCCAGGACGGCGGCCGGCGCGGCGAAGGGGTGCGTGCGCACCCCGGCGCGGGAGGCCGCCGGCTCCACGCCGGCCGTCTCCTCCGCCCAGAGCACGAGTCTCCCGCCGTCCCAGGCGGCGTGGATCACGAGCACGTCGCTTTCTTCACCCGGAGCGCCAGCCGTCCACTGCCCCGGACCACCTGTCTCACCCGGCACGCCGTCTCCTCCCGCCATCAGGAACGCTAGCGCGTCGTCCGCCGAGGTTCATCCGGGGAGCCGGGCGGGCCCGCGAGGACCGCCGGCCGTCCCGGGCGGGACGCGTCGCACGGCGGCGACGAAGCCCGCGGTGGAGCTCCGGGGCGGCTCGGCGCAGGTGCGGCCGGGGCGGGAGGGCGTCAGGCGCCGCGGCCCCGCTCGGGCATGGTGGTGTAGTCGGTGAAACCGATTATGTTGCCCCAGGGATCGGCGACCTCGACGGTCCAGCCGGTCGCGACGGGGAACGGGCCGGCGAGGATGGGCACGCCGGCCTCCCGCAGGGCCGCGGCGGTGGCGCGGGCGTCGGCCACCTCCAGCCACACCCGCGGCCGCCCCGCGTCCGGCACCGCGTCCGGGGCGATCTCGCCGCGGCGTACGAGCAGACCGGCCGGCTCGTCGCCCAGCCGGAACAGCGCGATGCCGGGCTCGTCCATGCGGAAGGCCAGCGGGAGACCGAGCGCGGTGCCGTAGAACGCCACGGCCTCGTCCAGGTCGCCGATGGTGAACAGCACGTTGTCGACGCCGAGCACCCGTACGCCGCTCTCAGGTGGGGTCATTTCGCATACTCCTCGAGTCCGAACAGGATGACCGCGTCATCGAGAGCGGCCGTCAGCCGGCGCAGCCGTTCGGCGTCCGCGGGAACATGACGCAGCCGCACCGGGCCCACCAGCGGCGCCTCCTCCGTGACGCGCCGGCCTTCCGGCGTCAGGACGACGATCCGGCGGCGCCGGTCGTCCGGATCGGGGGTCAGCTCGACCAGACCCCGCGCGGACAGGCGGTCAAGCAGCTGGCCGATCGTGGCGGGGTGCATGACCAGCCGGTCCCGCAGGTCTCCCAGGCGTACTCGCGGACCCCACCCGGCCACCAGCCGGAGGATCGCCAGCTGCGCGCCGGTCACGCCGAACCGTTTCTCCAGCCGCCGGTTGAACGTGGCGATCGCCTGGTCGAGCCGGGTCCAGGACCGGATCGCCGCGACCGCCTCCTCACTCGCCACGCGATTATTATGCTCCACATAATAATTTCCGGCACCCGCGGGTCCGGCGGGTGCCCACCCTCCGCGTGAACCGTGGCCGCCGTGATGATCGGCTGGTCGCCGGCCGCGTTCGCCGCGCCGCTCCTGACCAGCCCCTACCAGTCGCTGCCGGAGTCGCGGATCCCGGCGGCTGCGGTGGCCGGAGCGATGGGGATGCACTTCGGCGGCGCCATGGGCACAGCGGTGATCATGATTCCGCTCGTATGGGTCAACGAACTCATGGGCGTGCG